>NZ_JAGYFZ010000185.1:0-5098 GCF_019946675.1 Pseudomonas sp. BF-B-15 | reverse complement strand
TTAACTGCAAAAACCGAGAAAGCGATGCTGAGGAAGAGTTGGCGTTTCATGGTGGTGTGCTCCGGGGTGTAGTTGTTTGGTATGGAGCTGATGGTACGCCGCACAATTTTTATGAGAACTTCATTGAGTTGATGGTGACTATCGACGCCGGCAATGGTTTGCCATTGATGCGAAAGGGCGTCTGGGCGCATGCCTGCTCAGTACCGCATCCCCCTGTAGGAGCCAGCTTGCTGGCGATGGAGTGTCAGCTAAGGAAATGTCGACTGACACACCATCGCCAGCAAGCTGGCTCCTACAGGGGGGGCTGGTGAGTAATGTCCTAAAAACTCCATGGCGCCAGCCTGTCGTCGGCTGCACCGCCCGGCCGGAGCAGCCGGGGTATGCTGGATCTCCCGAACTATCGACGGTCTCCGGCAAGTCAGGCCGTGAGGCATTTTCTGCGAGGTTCCAGGCTCTGATCGAGAGGGTAAACCGATGCACGACTATTACGATTTGGGCACCTACAGCCGCCCCGTAACGACTCGTTCGCCACAGGCTCAGCTTTGGTTCGACCGCGGATTATTGTGGTGCTACGGCTACAACCACGATGAATCCATCCGCTGTTTCCGCAAGGCGATCGAACACGACCACGATTGCGCGATGGCCTACTGGGGAATCGCCTATGCCAGCGGCCCCAATTACAACAAGCGCTGGGACGCGTTTATCGAACAGGAGTTGAAAGACGCCGTCGCCCAGGCCCGACTGGCGACGCGTACTGCGCTGGCGCATTGCGACGGTGCCAAACCGGTGGAACAAGCGCTGATCCGGGCGCTTGAGCAACGCTATCAGGCCGACGCTGCCGACAGTGTTGAACAACTATTCACCTGGAACGATGCCTACGCGGCGTCGATGCGCGATGTCTATAAAGCCTTTCCCGACGATCCCGATGTGGCGGCGCTGTTTGCCGAAGCCTTGATTGACCGCACACCCTGGCTGTTGTGGGATCTGAAAACCGGTGAACCCGCGCCGGGCGCCGACACCCTCGAAGCGCTGGCTGTGCTGGAGCAGGCACTGGGCGGTGCGCCGCACCCCGGCGTGCTGCACATGTACGTCCACACCCTGGAAATGTCACCCCATCCCGAACGAGCGTTGCGCGCCGCCGATATTCTGCGCGACCTGGTGCCGGACGCCGGGCACCTGCGCCACATGCCGTCGCACATCGACGTGCTCTGCGGCGATTACCGTGGGGCCATGAAAACCAATAGCCAAGCGATCCTGGCCGACCGCAAATTCCTGGAGCGGGAAGGGCCGCTCAACTTCTACACCCTGTATCGATGCCACAACTACCATTTCAAACTCTACTCGGCGATGTTCCTCGGGCAATACCAACCGGCGCTGGACGCCGCCATCGAGCTGATGTCGACCATCAAGGAAGAACTGCTGCGCGTCGAGCAACCGCCCATGGCCGATTGGCTGGAAAGCTTCGTGTCAATGAAGGTGCATGTGCAGATCCGCTTTGGCAAATGGCAGGACATCCTCGCCACTCCATTGCCCAATGACCAGGAACTGTACTGCGTGACCACCGCGATGCTGCATTACGCCAGAGGCGTGGCGCACGCGGCCAACGGGCATATCGCCGCCGCGCAAGCCGAACAACGGCTGTTCATCAATGCGCTGACCCGCGTGCCGCCAACGCGTTACCTCTTCAACAATCAATGCACCGACATTTTGGCGGTGGCCGGCGCCATGCTGCATGGGGAAATCGAGTACCGCAAAGGCAACTACGACAGCGCGTTCGCTCACCTGCGCGAGGCGCAGTCACTGGACGACAACCTGCCGTACGACGAGCCTTGGGGCTGGATGCAACCGGTGCGACACGCGCTGGGTGCGCTGCTGCTGGAGCAGGGTCGGGTGGAAGAAGCCTTGCAGGCCTACCGGGCCGATCTGGGGCTGGACGACACGCTGAGCCGTGCGTCCTGGCATCTGGACAATGTCTGGAGCCTCCACGGTTATGTGGAGTGCCTGAAACGCTTGGGGCGGGACGCCGAAGCCGCTGCTGCCCGGACCCGCCTCGATCTGGCCATGGCGCGGGCCGATGTGGAAATCACCGCCTCCTGTTTTTGCCGTGTCGGGGCGCGCTGCTGTCAGGGCTGAACTCGCCGGAAACGGGCGCCACGACGCCCGTTTTCAGGCATCGAGAAACGCGTCGATCATTGGCACCAGCCATTCGGTGCGCGTGGTCACCTGCATGTGATCGGTGCCGGGGAGCACGGCAAGCTGCGCGTGTGCCAGGCGCCGGAACATCTGCACGGCATGTTCGGGGCGGATGACGTCGGCATCGCCGACCACCACCAATGTCGGCGCGGTGATGCGGCGGATATCGTCGTCGGGGATGTCCTTGAAATCGCGCATGCGCCGGGCTGCCTTGTCATGCATCAGCCGCAGATTGCCGGGCTGCGGCGCGACCTTGAGATACGCCTCCTGCAACTCTGGCGGCATGTTCTCCAGCGTGGCGTTGGCCATCGCTTCCCAGAGCCACGGATAGGCACCGTCACGATTGACCAGCGCCGACGCCGCCACGATTTTGCGAACGAGGTCCGGATGCCTGATCGCCACCTGCAAGGCGATGGTGCCGCCATTGCTGAAACCAAACAGGTCCGCTTGCCCGATGTGCAGATACGCGAGCAGTGCCGCCGTGTCGTCCGCGGATTGCTCGAAGCTGAACGGACGGTCGACGATGTCCGCTGTGTGCCCATAACCCTGTTGTTCGATGGCAATGACCTGACGCTCAGCCGCCAGCACCGGCAGGATCTGACCGAATGAGGTTTCAAGGGTGTCGCCGCCGCCATGCAGCAGGACGAGGGGCGGTCGCGTGGGGTGCGCTGCGCCGTGAATCTCGAAATAGATCCGTAGCCCGTTGACGGGGGCGTAGCCGGTTTTGCGCTGATTCATGGCGGGTTCTCCGCGTATTTGAGGGTTTGCAGGCTGGCGAGTGGATATCTGCACGAAGGTGATTATGCTTCATGAAACCTTGCAGTGATGTGAGGCGGTCAGCCTGTTGCCAGGCTTTGTGCATTCCGTAGTCCGATAACTTCAGCCCCAGGGCCTGGGTGCGACGATGCTAGTGAGGTGCTCCGGCCTACAACAAGAGCAAGACGGAGAAGACTCATGGCCGCAATCGACAACACCACCACGGGCAACGTGCCCAACCACGGGATCACCAGGGAGGAGCGCAAGGTCATCTTCGCCTCGTCCCTGGGCACCGTGTTCGAATGGTACGACTTCTACCTTTACGGCTCTCTCGCCGCGATCATCGCCAAGCACTTCTTTGCTGGCGTCAACGAGACAACCGCCTTCATCTTCGCGCTGCTCGCGTTCGCTGCGGGGTTTGCCGTGCGGCCTTTCGGCGCGATTGTGTTTGGGCGACTGGGCGACATGATCGGACGCAAGCACACCTTCCTGATCACCATTGTCATTATGGGTATCTCCACCGCCATCGTCGGGTTTCTGCCCGGCTACGCGACCATCGGCGTCGCGGCGCCGATCATCCTGATCACCTTGCGACTGCTGCAAGGCCTGGCGTTGGGCGGTGAGTACGGCGGGGCGGCGACCTACGTCGCGGAGCATGCGCCGAAGGGCAAGCGCGGCTATTTCACTTCGTGGATTCAAACCACCGCGACCCTCGGTCTGTTCCTGTCGCTGTTGGTGATTCTCGCCTGCCGCACCGTTCTCGGTACGGAAGCGTTCGAGGCCTGGGGCTGGCGGATTCCGTTCCTGCTGTCGATCCTGTTGCTGATCATCTCGGTGTACATCCGCCTGCAACTCAGCGAATCGCCGGTGTTCCTGAAAATGAAGGCCGAGGGCAAGTCGTCCAAAGCGCCGCTGACCGAATCTTTCGCCCGTTGGGAAAACCTCAAAATTGTGATCATGGCGCTGCTCGGCGGTACTGCCGGCCAGGCTGTTGTCTGGTACACCGGGCAGTTCTATGCGCTGTTCTTCCTCCTGCAAATGCTCAAGATCGACCCGCAGACCGCCAACCTGCTGATCGCCGGTTCGCTGCTGATCGGCACGCCGTTCTTCGTGATATTCGGCAGCCTGTCCGACCGCATCGGCCGTAAGGGCATCATCATGGCCGGTTGTATTCTCGCGGCGGTGACGTACTTCCCGATCTTCCATGCGTTGACCCAGTACGGTAACCCCGACGTGTTCGCGGCGCAGGCGAAAAACCCGGTCACGGTGGTTGCTGATCCAGACCAGTGTTCGTTCCAGTTCGACCCGGTGGGCAAAGCCAAATTCACCAGTTCCTGTGACCTTGCCAAGACGGTACTGGCGAAGAAAGCCATCCCCTACATCAACGAAAAAGCCGAGCCGGGCACCATTGCGCAGGTTCGCATTGGCGGCAAAGTGGTCGAGAGCTTCGAGGGCACCGGCATGCCGGCCGCCGACTTCAAGACCCGCAACGATGCCTTCGTCGCCACCCTTGGCACCTCGCTCAAGGACGCCGGTTACCCTGAGAAGGCGGATCCGGCGAAGACCAATTACCCGATGGTGTTGTTGTTGCTGACCATCCTGGTGATCTACGTGACCATGGTCTATGGCCCGATCGCGGCGTGGCTGGTGGAACTGTTCCCGGCGCGTATCCGCTACACCTCGATGTCGTTGCCGTACCACATTGGCAATGGCTGGTTTGGCGGCTTCCTGCCGACGGTTGCGTTCGCCATGGTCGCGGCCACGGGGGATATCTATTACGGGCTTTGGTATCCGATCGTGATTGCGGTGATGACGGCTATTCTTGGGACGTTCTTTTTGCCGGAAACCAAGGATCGGGAGATTCATCACACCTAGGGTTGGGAGGGTTTTTGGGATTGGGTGGGGGTATATCCGTTGCTGCGGTGATGGCGGCTGGCGGTTTCGCCCTTACGGCGAGTCACTTTCGAAAAGCGCGAAAGTAACCAAAGCGCTCTTGCCCCTTTCGTTCGGTGCCTCGCTAAGGCTCGGCATGCCCTCGCTCCGGTCCTGCTCCGTGGGCGCGCCGCCATCGGCCATCCATGGCCGGGGGCGGCTAACCCGGCATCCATGCCGGGTTGCCCACTGCGCAGAACCTGCGCTCGGCCTCTCG
>NZ_JAGYFZ010000184.1:0-5177 GCF_019946675.1 Pseudomonas sp. BF-B-15 | reverse complement strand
ACATTGATGTCGACTGAAAAACCGCTATCGCGAGCAGGCTCGCTCCCACATGGGTCTGTGTCATTGCACCAATCGTGTTATGACCACTCAAGCGCCGGCAAACCGCACGCACTCGGCTTGAACGCTTTCAACGTACGAAGAATGCCATCGGCGTGTGCGTATTTTTCGTCGGCCATTGCAGCATCGGGAATCGCAATCGCCGTCATCCCCGCCGCTTTCGCCGCAGTCACGCCGAACGGCGAATCTTCGAACACCAGGCAATCCCCGGGCGCCACGCCCAGGCGTCGCGCCGCGGTGAGGAAGATGTCCGGTGCCGGTTTGGCCGCACCGACTTCCGGGTCATCGGCTGTCACAACGAAGTCGAACAGCGCAAACCAGTCACGGTGCAACGTGGTTTTCTGGCCGAACGACAGACGCGACGAACTGGTGCCCACCGCGATCGGAATGTTGTTGGCCTTCAAGTGCCGCACCAGCTCCTCGGCACCGGGCATCGCCAGCGCGGTGGGAAAACGCTCGCGCATCAGCGGCTCGCGGATCACCAGGAACTCCTCGGCGGTAATCGGCAGGTCCAGCGCTTCAACCACATAACGCGCCAGATCACCCGCACCACGGCCGATGATGTTCTGTTTGACGCTCCAGTCGAAGGTCCGGCCATATCGCTCGGCGATCATCGACGTGACTTCGGTGTAAATGCCCTCGGTGTCCAGCAGCAAGCCGTCCATGTCGAAAATCACGGCTTTGATCGGGCCGAACTCTTTCAGCGGTGCATTCATCGCATCTGATCCGTTTTTAATGACACCCCGGTTGGCTCAGGCATAGCTGATTCCGGGATTTGATTAAAGGGTTCAGCAGCATAGCGAGCGCGGCTGGCAGAGAGCAACGGGCAATCTCCCGACGGTGACAAAACCTTCGCCGAATCGCTGAGCATGATTTAGCGATTCGCCCTACACCAAACACCTCCTTTCCCGACTTCTTTCCTCGTTGTTCCCCCGCAAAGTCTCGCGACCCCAATTTATCCGCGCGAGGGACTGCGAATGTTCAACCCTGACAAGGTCCTGGCCTTGAACAACGCCATCGGCCTGTTGGTGGTGGCAGCCATGAACCCCGAGCACCCGGACGTTGAAGCTCTGCTCGGCGATTTTCACCTGTGCCTCAATGACTACGAGGCCTGGGCGGAAAGCTTCTGGACAGGATGGGCGCTGGAGGTCGAGCAAGTGTTCAAGGTCGGCAACGACGTTCGTTTGAGCACACCGAGGGATTCCTCCGCCCCCGTCAGTTCGACGATCGCCAGATGCCCGGCCAGCGGTCCGTTGACCCTCGTGCATATGTTCGACGCGGCTCGCTTTGTGCCCATTGGTGATACGCCGGTGATGCTCGAACCGATCATTGAAGAGAGCAACGGCGAGATGACTTTTGGCGAACCGGTGCATCACACCATCGGCCCCAGCGGCATCCTCGAAATCCCTGAGTGTTGGCGCGGTCATCGTTACCGCATCACATTCTTTCCCAATGTTTCCACCGCTCACGTCAAAGCACTTCATGCTTCCTATCTCAGTGTGATCGATGAGCTTGAAGGCTGGTTGCGCAACGAGTGGACGAGTGAATTCCAGCCTTTATGGGCGGGGTTTTCCGATGCCGGTTTCCCTGAACGCTACGGCATGCTGCAACGGGCCGACTGGCGCGGATTCGAGAAGTCGCTGCACGGTTTGTGGGATGACGTGAAGCAGATCTACGCCCTGATCGCGGACCTGCAGGCCAACAGTGAAAAGCTTCTTGAATACCTGACCGAGGTTGAGCTCGAGACGCTGCTGAACGCTCCGGCCGAAGCCATCGCCAATGTGATGCTGGTGTTGAGTGATGAGCCGTTGATGTTCATTCATCTCGCGGCTTTCACCAGTTGGCTGCGGATGTTGCCGCCGCAGTACATCGCCGAAGTGGTCGCGGAAATTCGTACAGAAATACTCATCGCTTTCCTGCTGGTGCGGCTCACAGGTCCTACAGGCCTGAAACTCGGCATCAGCGCCAAGGTACTGGGCAAGGTCAAGTCCGAACGAGCCCGACAATGGCTGGCCGCCGCAAGCTTGCGCCTGGCTGAGCTTGCGAACAGATCGGATCTGACCAGCCACGCCGGCGCCCTCAAACCGCTGATGGTCAACGCGCGGAACGTGCCGCTCAAACCCGCGCCGGCAACTCCGTTGCACATCACCACCGGTGAATCACCGATTGTGCGGGTGAACAACCCGGTCGCCCTTGCCCGTGACAAGTCCGAAGCCAAGACCCGCCTGAGCCGCCAGGAACACCACGACGACGCCCCTGCTCCCGCGCAAAACCCAAACGGCGACAACGTCGATTCAGCGGATAGAACCACAACCAACGGCTGCCCGGTATCGATGGTCACCGGCGAAGAACTGCTGACCCTGATCGATGGTTCGCTGGATGGCCGGTTGCCGTTCGAGTTCATCCGCGTGTATCGCACCAGTGCTGTCGGAATCGACTGCGGGCTCGGATTTGGCTGGAGTCATGCCCTTGCGCACCGGCTGGAAATCGACGGCGAACAGGTTAGCTGGATCGACCACGAAAACCGTCGCACGACCTTCCCTTTACCCAAGGTTGAACGCCCGAGCATTCACAACAGCCTGTCGCGGGCGGCGATTTTCCTGGGGGATGAGCCGGAGGAACTGATCCTCGCAATGGCAGGCGAAGCAACGCGTTTTTACCACTTCCTTACAGGTCGACTGACCGCAATCAGCGATGCCTATGGCAACCGTCTGACAGTGCAACGGGACAACGCCGACAGAATCATGCGCCTCGACAACGGCGCCGGACGTTCGCTGCGATTGCGCTACGACCGCCGACACCTCGCCGCCGTCGAGTATCAGCACTTTCATCCCGCCGATACCCTGGAAGATGCCTGGCGCACTGAACAGACATTGGTGACCTACCGCTACGACGCCTGTCATCGCTTGATCGAAGCGACCAACGCCGCCGGCGAAAGCGAACGTTACGACTATGACGACCAGCACGTCATCCTGCAGCGGCAATTGGCTGGTAGCGCGAGCTTCTTCTGGGAGTGGGAAAGGTCCGGCAAGTCTGCGCGATGCGTCCGACATTGGGCGTCGTTTTCGCAGATGGACACGCGCTATGCCTGGGATGACAACGGCGGCGTGCAGGTTAAAAACGTTGATGGCAGCGAAGCGTTTTACCAGCACGACGACCGGGCACGCCTGGTGCGGAGGGTCGAACCCGACGGGGCGGAACACCTCAATGTCTATGACAGCCAGGGGCGGCTGATTGCCGAAAAGAATCCGCTCGGGGCAATTACCCGCTACCGCTATGACGATGTCGGACGGCTGATTGCCCTGATTCCACCCGAAGGTGAGCCAACGTCCTACGAATACCGCAATGGTTTCCTGCATGCGCGGTATCGCGGCAACGCCATGTGGAAGTATCAGCGCAATGCTCAGGGTGAGGTCATCGAGGCGACCGACCCCGACGGGCATGTCACCTACTACCACCACGATGAAAAAGGCCTGCTGCTGTCGATCCGCTTTCCGGACAACAGTCGGCATGTGTTCGTCCGGAATGCCTTGGGTCAACTGATCGAAGAGACCTTGCCGGGTGGCGGTCAGCGGCGCTTTTCCTACGATGCGTTGGGCCGGCAGGTTACCCGCCAGGACGAACACGGTGCCGTCACTCGCTACTCATGGGATGCCGTAGGACGACTGATTCAGACGACGCTTCCTACAGGTGCCAGTCGCGCCTTCAGCTACAACGCCTACGGCAAGGTCACCGCCGAACGGGATGAACTGGGGCGCACCACGCGCTTTGAATATGCCGATGATCTGCATCTGGTCAGCCGCCGGATCAATCCCGATGGCACAGAACTGCTTTATCGGTACGACAACGCACGGTTGTTGCTGACCGAAATCGAGAATGAGTCCGGCGGGAAACATCTGCTGGATTACACGCTCAATGGATTGATCCGACAGGAAACCGGATTCGATGGCCAACGCACCGCGTATGCCTACGACCTCAATGGACAGTTGCTGAAAAAAACCGAGTTCGGCGACGACGGCTCGCAATGGGTCACGGGCTATCAACGTGATTCGACGGGACGGCTGCTGGTCAAGACGCTGCCCGACGGTGTCAATGTCGAATATCGCTACGACAGCCTTGGCCGGCTGGTCAGCGTCGATGACGGTCACGATCACCCGCTGGAGTTCGAATACGACAAACAGGGTCGGCTAGTCACCGAACACCAAGGCTGGGGCACGCTGCGATATGGCTACGATGCCTGTGGCCAGCTCAACCACTTGCGCCTGCCCGACAACAGCAAACTCGATTACCACCATGCCAAGGGTGGCGCGCTGACGGCCATTGACCTCAATGGCGCCCGACTGACCGCTCACACCTTTTTCGCCGGCCGCGAACAGAACCGTCAACAGGGCCTGCTGCTCAGCGATTATCAGTATGACAATCAAGGTCGACTGAACGCCCACGCTGTCCGGCAAAACCTGCAACCGCTGTATCGCCGCGACTATGCCTACAGCGCCAACGGCAACCTCGACCACATTGCCGACACGCGGCACGGTCAGCGCAGCTACCTCTACGATTCGCTCGATCGCCTGATCCGCGTCCGCCACTCCCGAGATCACCAACCGGAAAACTTCGCCCACGACCCGACCGGCAACCTGCTGATGCAGGACCGACCCGGTCCGGCCATGGTCAAAGGCAATCGCCTGCTGATGCAAGGCGACCGCCACTACGATTACGACGCCTTCGGCAACCTGATCCGCGAACGCCGCGGCACTTCACAAAAACTGGTCACCGAGTACCGTTACGACTGCCAGCATCGCCTGATCGGCATCACCCTGCCCAACGGCAGCCAGGCGACCTACCGCTACGATGCCTTCGGCCGTCGCATCAGCAAAAACGTCGATGGCAACACCACCGAGTTTTTTTGGCAGGGCGACAACCTCGTCGCCGAAAGCAGTCGCGAGCACTACCGCAGCTACATCTACGAACCCGGCAGCTTTCGCCCGCTGGCCATGCTCGACGGCAAAGGTCCGCGCAACGCCTGTCCGTTTTACTACCAACTCGACCACCTCGGCACACCGCAAGAACTCACCGATTACAGCGGCGAAATCGTCTGGTCCGCCCAATACACCGCCTACGGC
>NZ_JAGYFZ010000183.1:0-5320 GCF_019946675.1 Pseudomonas sp. BF-B-15 | reverse complement strand
GTATTACAGATACACCGCAGTGTCCAATTCGCCGGCAAGTCGGGTCGCCGCATCGCTGGCTCCTACAAGTGGTGTGTTGTATCAGAGGCTGGATTTCTGGATGACCTGCAAACTCATCTGCTCCAGCAGTTTGTTCATGTGAATGAACTGCGCGAAGCGTTTGTCCTGGGTCTGACCATGGAAGAAGCGGTAGTAGATCTGCTGCACGATGCCGGCCAGGCGAAACAGGCCGTAGGTGTAGTAGAAGTCGAAGTTGTCGATCTGGATGCCCGAACGCTGGGCGTAGTAATCGACGAATTCGCGACGGGTCAGCATGCCCGGTGCGTGGCTCGGCTGGCGGCGCATCATTTGCACCGGGGCCGGGTCGCCGGCTTCGATCCAGTAGGCGAGGGTGTTGCCCAGGTCCATCAGCGGATCGCCGAGGGTGGTGAGTTCCCAATCGAGCACGCCGATGATCTGCATCGGGTTGTGCGGGTCGAGGATCACGTTATCGAAGCGGTAGTCGTTGTGCACGATGCTTGAGGTCGGGTGATCGGCCGGCATTTTGTCGTTGAGCCAGGCTTTGACCACGTCCCATTGCGGAGCGTCCGGGGTCAGGGCTTTTTCGTAGCGATCGCTCCAGCCTTTGATCTGCCGCGCCACATAACCTTCGGGTTTGCCCAGATCACCGAGGCCATAGGCCTTGTAGTCGACCTGGTGCAGTTCAACGAACTTGTCGATGAAGCTCTTGCACAGGGCTTCGGTTTTCGCCGAATCCAGGCCCAGTTCCGGCGGCAGTTCGGAGCGTAGGATGATCCCGTTGACCCGTTCCATCACATAGAACTCGGCACCGATCACCGATTCGTCGGTGCAGTGCACGTAGGCTTTGGGGCAGTACGGAAAACCGTCGCGCAGTTGATTGAGGATGCGGAATTCGCGGCCCATGTCGTGGGCGGATTTGGCCTTGTGGCCAAACGGTGGCCGGCGCAGGACAAATTCCTGTTCGGGGTATTCCAGCAGGTAGGTGAGGTTCGACGCACCGCCGGGAAACTGGCTGATTTGCGGCAAACCGCTGAGGCCCGGAATGTGGGCCTTGAGGTACGGATCGATCAGGCTGGCATCGAGTTCTTCGCCGGAGCGGATACGGGTGGACTGGTCAGTAAGCGCCATGCTTATCCCTTCTGCTTATTCTGGAGGCCTGAGACTATTGGCTAATCTAATGTGCACACCCGGCACCGACAACCACGATCAGCCCTTATAGGTGAGCGTGTTGCCGGGCAATCATTGCTTTTGATACACCTGTTTGAATGTTGTCACAGCGCTGCCTGATTCGCATTGGCCGGCAGGGCGACGGGGGTGAGCACCGGTTCACCGGAAAAGAACGCCATCAGGTTGCGTCCGACCAGTTCGACCGTGCCCTGGGTCGCTTCCGGAGACAGGCCCGCGACGTGCGGCGTGAGGATGACGTTGCTCAAGGCTTTCAAGGCCTCCGGCACCTGAGGTTCGTGATCAAAGACATCCAGTGCCGCGCCGGCAATGCGTCGCTGTTCCAGTGCGCCGATCAGATCAGCGGTTACCACGACACTGGCCCGAGCGATGTTGACGAGAAAACCGTTAGGACCCAGCGCGTCCAGCACCGGGCGATTGATCAGGTTTCGGGTGCCGATTCCGCCGGGCGTGGCCACCACCAGGAAATCCGAGACGCGGGCCAGTTCGGTAGGCGTCGAACAGAAGCTGTACGGCACATCGCTGCGATGCTGGCGGTTGTGGTAGCTGACCGTCATGTCGAAACCGTTGGCCGCGCGCCTGGAGATGGCCATGCCGACCGCGCCGAGGCCGAGGATGCCCAGGCGTTTGCCGGCGAGGGAAGGGCGCATGATCTTCGGCCACTCGCCCCGTCTTACGGCGGCGTCGCAGCGCGGGATATCACGCACCAGCGAGAGCAGCATCGCCATCGCATGGTCGGCGACCGAAGAAGCGTTGACGCCGGCGCCGTTGGTGACGGTCAGGCCCCGGTCGGCGGCGGCTTGCAGGTCGACGTGTTCGTAGCCGGCACCGATCACGCAGATGATCTTCAGCGCCGGCAGCGCGGCTATTTCGTCAGCGTACAAACCTAACGGGCCACGGGTCAGGACCGCATCGATCCGGGCGCCGTGGGTGGCAATGGCCTCGGCGCGCTCGGCGGGGGTCGGTGCCAGAATCAGGTGAAACCCCTGATGCTCCAGAATCGGCAAGTAATCATTGATTGTTTCAACCAGTACCAGAACGGTTGCGGGCATGCTGGGCTCCTGTGACTTGAAAATCCCTAGAGATTGCTGGCTTCAAAGTGCATTGGCAACGATCAAGGTCGCAGCGCTACCAGATGATCATAGCGGAACAGGAGGGAGAGGTTGTGGCGCTGTCAAAAAGCTGCGCGCCGCGTCCAGAATCTCATCGGACAACGGTTCGCCACGGGTCGCGCGGGCCAGCGTCAGGGCGCCGACCATCAAGGAGAACTGCACCAGCGCCTGCTGTCGATCGCGTTCGTCATCGCCAGTGTCCATCAGGGGGGCGAACGTGCCGAGCAATGAGTCGAGACCGTCCATGAACGTTTGGCGCAGGCCGCTTTCGGCGGTTTCGTGGCACATGTCACCGGCAAACGCCGTCACCGGGCAGCTGTCGCCCGGATTATCGCGGCTGGCTGCCGACAGGTAGGGTTTGATCAAGGCCTGACGGGCGGCGTTCTTGTCTTCATTGGCGGCGATCCAGTCTTTCCAGCGGTCTGCCGATTGCTGGAATGCGCGGCTACTGGCCTCCTGGGCCAAGGCTTCCTTGGACTCGAAATGCCCATAGAAACCGCCATGGGTCAGGCCTGCTGCCGCCATGACGTCGATGACGCTGATGCCATGCACGCCCCGTTCGCGAAACAGCCGCGTGGCTGCCTCGACGATAATCTCGCGGTTGAGTTCGGCTTGTTTGCGGGAAACACGGGGCATTGGCGGCTCACATAGATAAAGGATGGCGATCAGAGGGCGTACTGGGCAATTCCGTTGCCGAACGACCAGTTCTCTTTTTTCACTTCGACCAGATTAATGAAAACGTCCTCGAGGCGCACCGCCAGTTCTGCGTTAATGCTCTCGGCGATGGTTTTATAGAGCAGTTTCTTCTGCTCGACGGTGCGGCCTTCGCTCAGGGTGATCTGAATCACCACCAGTTTGTCGCTGCGGTCGATCCCCAGGTATTGCGGGTCAAAGATGAAGTGCTGCTCGTCGTGTTCGGCGAGGATCTGGAAATTATCGTTTTCCGGCACGCCGATGGCGCTGTGCATGGCGGCGTAGATCAACTGCCCGATGCGTTTGGCGTGGGTGGGGTCCTGATGCTTTTTGATGTCGATGCGAACCAGTGGCATGGAAGGTCTCCAGAAGGGATGCAGGTTTACTTAAAATACATGATGGCAAACCTTTATCAAGTCGAAGCTGGCTTTGGCGATGAAGCGTTTGTGCGTGATTGAGGCTCACCCGACATTGTAGGAGCCGGCTTGCTGGCGAAAAATTTTGGATATTGCGGTTTTCTTCCGTCCGCCATCGCTGGCAAGCCAGCTCCTACAGGGTTGTGTTCGCTGCAGATTTGCTGATCCGCACAACCATTCCTCAGCTAAGTCTTTGCTTCTGTTCATTAATCCCGGAGAATCGCGCCCCTGTTTCGGCCAGGGCGCTGCCTGTCGGATTTTTCCGACTCGTCCTGACCGGGTAGCAACTGACCGGAATGTGGAGATCCCACCGGATGAATGATCAGGCCAATAGCGTTAACGAACGCTATGTAGCGGCGAACCCTGTCAGCCTTGAGGGCTGGAATCGTCATGACACCACCTGGATGCTTGGCCTGTTTGGCACGGCCATCGGGGCCGGTACCCTGTTTTTGCCGATCAACGCGGGTCTGGGCGGTTTCTGGCCGTTGCTGGTGCTGGCGCTGCTGGCGTTCCCCATGACGTTTTACGCGCACCGTGGCCTGACCCGCTTTGTGTTGTCCGGTCGCGAAGGCGCGGACATCACAGAAGTGGTGGAAGAGCATTTCGGCATCAAGGCCGGTGCGCTGATCACCTTGCTGTACTTCTTCGCGATCTTCCCGATCCTGCTGATCTACAGCGTGGCCCTGACCAACACCGTGGGCAGTTTCCTTGAGCATCAACTGCACATCATGCCGCCACCGCGCGCCGTGCTGTCGTTTGTGCTGATCCTCGGCCTGCTGGCGGTGGTGCGTTGCGGCGAGCAGGTGATCGTCAAGGCGATGAGCCTGATGGTCTATCCGTTTATCGTGGCGTTGCTGTTTCTGGCGGTGTTCCTGATTCCGCACTGGAACGGCGGCATCCTCACCACGGCATCGACGCTGCCTGAGCCGTCGGCGCTGCTGCACACCTTGTGGCTGGCGATCCCGGTGATGGTGTTCTCGTTCAACCACTCGCCGATCATCTCGGCGTTCGCGGTGGACCAGAAGCGTCGCTACGGCGACCACGCGGAAGAGCGCAGCTCGCAGATCCTGTCCCGCGCCCATGTGTTGATGGTGGTGATGGTGCTGTTCTTCGTGTTCAGTTGCGTGCTGACCCTGTCGCCGGCGCAACTGGCGGAAGCGAAGGCGCAGAACCTGTCGATCCTGTCGTACCTGGCCAACCACTTCAGCAACCCGACCATCGCGTTTGCGGCGCCGTTGATTGCGTTTGTGGCGATTTCCAAGTCGTTCCTCGGGCATTACATCGGTGCCAGTGAAGGTCTGAAAGGTCTGATCGTGAAGAGCGGCAAGCGTCCGGCACCGAAGACGCTGGACCGTATGACCGCGGCGTTCATGCTGGTGGTGTGCTGGATTGTGGCGACGCTGAATCCGAGCATTCTGGGGATGATCGAGACTCTCGGTGGCCCGATCATTGCGGCGATTCTGTTCCTGATGCCGATGTATGCGATCCGCAAGGTGCCGGCGATGGCACGTTTCCGTGGTCAAGCGTCGAATGTGTTTGTGACGGCGGTTGGTTTGGTGGCTATTTCGGCGTTGATTTATTCGCTGAGCGCTTGATTGTTGTTGTTTGCTTGATTGGTTGAGATGACGGCTGATCCGCTTTGCGGGTTGGCCGTTTTTTTTGTGCGCTGGTTTTTTGAGGGGGGGGCATATCCGTTGCTGCGGTCACGGCTGCTAATGGTTTCGCCCTTACGGCGAGTCACTTGGAGAAGCGCCAAGTAACCAAGCGCTCTTGCCCCTTTCGTTCGGTGGCTCGCTAATGCTCGGCATACCCTCGCTCCGGTCCTGCTCCGTGGGCCCGCCGCCATCGGCCATCCATGGCCGGGGGCGGCTAACCCGGCATCCATGCCGGGTT
>NZ_JAGYFZ010000182.1:0-5363 GCF_019946675.1 Pseudomonas sp. BF-B-15 | reverse complement strand
ACCTGTAGGAGCCCGGCTTGCTGGCGATGGCGTCCGTGAGATCGCCATCGCCGGCAAGCCGGCTCCTACAAATTGCGGGGGTGTTCGAGATTGAGGGTTCACGCAAAACCTGTAGGAGCCAGCTTGCTGGCGATGGCGTCCGTGAGATCGCCATCGCCAGCAAGCCGGCTCCTACAAATTGTGGGGGTGTTCGGGATTGAGGGTTCACGCAAAACCTGTAGGAGCCAGCTTGCTGGCGATGGCGTCCGTGAGATTGCTATCGCCAGCAAGCCGGCTCCTACAAATTGTGGGTGTGTTCGGGATTGAGGGTTTACGCAAAACCTGTAGGAGCCCGGCTTGCTGGCGATGGCGTCCGTGAGATTGCTATCGCCAGCAAGCCGGCTCCTACAGATTGTGGGGGTGTTCGGGATTGAGGGTTTACGCAAAACCTGTAGGAGCCGGCTTGCTGGCGATCCAGGCGCTGCGGTGCATCAAGTACGCTGAAACCTACCGGGACGGCTCGCCGGCTGGCTCGGCCACTTCCCGGGTGAGGAAGTCGATCAAGGCCCGCGCGGTCGCTGACAATTGGCGATGGGGCGGATAGATCACCGAGAACGGTCGGGAGCGTCCGCCCGACTGTTCAAGCAGCGGCACCAGGCGTCCACTTTGAATGCGCTCGCGGACGATGAAGTCGTAGCTCTGGCAGATCCCCATGCCGTGCTCGGCCAAGGACACAATGCCCAGCACGTCATCGGACACCTGCACATTCGCCTCAGGTATCCACTCCCGATCAACCCCCTCTTCGCGAAACAGCCAAGGCCCGACGCGGCCACTGCTGGGCATCACAAACGGCAAGCAGGCATGCGCCGCCAGCTCGTCGACACTGCGCGGGGTGCCGGCACGTTTCAGGTAGTCCGGCGCGGCGACCAGGCACAAACCCGCGTCCTCCAGCTTGCGTCCGATCAGGCCGCTGTCCGGCAATTGCCCGAGACGAATCGCCAGGTCATACCCTTCCGCCACCAAATCCACATTGCGATTGCTGATGCTCAACTCGATGCGCACTTGCGGGTACTGCCGGGTAAAGCGGCACAGCAATGGCGGCAACCGGTAATGCCCGTAGGTCGTCGGCACACTCAGCCGCACACGCCCGGTCAACTCGCCTTCCTGCCCTTGGATCGTTCGTTCGGCATCATCGATCAACCCGAACGCCGTGCGGGATTGTTCAAGGTAAAGCAGGCCCGCCTCGGTCAGGCTCAGACGCCGGGTCGTGCGCCGCAACAGCTGGACGCCGAGGCGCGCTTCCAGGCGCGAAATCGCCCGGCTGACCACCGACGGCGTGGTCGCCAGAAACACCGCCCCGGCGCTCAACGAGCCCTTTTCCACCACGGTGACGAACACTTCAACGTCCGCGAGATAATCGAATCGACGGGTCACTCTTACCTCCAAAGAACAAGTGCTTTCCTTCGCAGCAAGTTTATCGCCCACGCAGGCATGAATATAGTGAATCAACGATCCGGCGACCGCCGATCGATCACCTCACTGTTCGGAAGCTTCCATGCGCCCTATCGCCCGACTCGCCCTCGCCATGACCATTTCCGCGGCTGCCTTCAACGCACAGGCCAGCAATGTCCTGATCGTGCTGTCCGATTCCGACCACCTCGACCTCAAGGACCAGAAAGTATTCGCCACCGGTTTCTACCTGAACGAACTGATGCAACCGGTGAAACTGCTGCTCGATGCCGGGCATTCCGTCACCTTCGCCACCCCGACCGGCAAGGCGCCGACACTGGACCAATCGTCCAACGACAAGATGTATTTCAACAATGACGTGGCGGCCTTACAGGCGCACAAGGCGCTGCTGGATCAGCTAAAAGTCACTTCAAAAGGCGAGTCGCCGGTCATCAGCCTGGCGCGGGTCGAACAGATCGGCTACGAGCATTTTGATGCCGTTTACGTCCCCGGCGGCCACGCGCCGATGCAAGACCTGCTGCACAGCGCTGCGCTGGGAAAACTGCTGAACAACTTCCATGACAACGGCAAGACCACCGCCCTCGTCTGCCACGGTCCGATTGCCCTGCTGTCGACCCTGGCCGATCCCGTCGCATTCACCCGACAACTCGAAACCGCTGGCAAAGCCTCCACCAAAGGCTGGACCTACGCCGGCTACAAATTCACCGTCATCAGCAATCAGGAAGAGGAATTGGCCAAGGGCTTGTTGAATGGCGGCGCGATGAAGTTCTATCCGCAAACGGCGCTGGAACAAGCGGGCGGCGTCTATCGCAGCAACACCTCGCCGTGGACCTCCAACGTCGTCATCGACCGCGAACTGGTGACCGGCCAAAACCCAGGTTCCGCGCTGGACGTGGGCAAGGCAATCGTCGAGCGTCTCAAGCCTCGGAGCTAGAGACTGAGTGGTCCCGGAATGGTAAAACTCGTGGCGTTGTTTTTTGTTTGAATGACCTCGAAAAAGGATCACATCGGTGAAGTCACCCGCCACGCCAGATTCAAGTGTCACAGCCGAGTCTGGCCTGCGCCTGCAAACCCGGCTGATCGCGCTGGTGGTGGCGGTGACCTTTTTCATGGAGAACCTCGACGCGACGGTCATCGCCACCGCGCTGCCCACCATGGCCAGCGCATTCGGCATTACGCCGGTCGACATGAACATCGGCATCACCGCCTACATTCTTGCTGTGGCGATCTTCATCCCGCTGTCCAGCTGGATCGCCGACCGCTTTGGTGCGCGAAAAGTGTTTGCCGGCGCAATCATCGTCTTCACCCTCGCCTCGCTCCTGTGCGGGCTCAGCCAGAACATCGAAATGTTCGTTTTCGCCCGCGTGCTCCAGGGCATCGGCGGCGCGCTGATGGTGCCGGTGGGACGCCTGGCCGTGCTGCGCAACACCGACAAAAAAGACCTGGTAAAAATGATCGCGGTGATTACCTGGCCCGGCCTGGTAGCGCCCATTCTCGGGCCAATCGTGGGCGGCCTGATCGTCACCCACGCGTCATGGCCGTGGATCTTTTACGTCAACCTGCCGCTCGGTGCGTTGGCGCTATTTGCCGCACTGTGGCTGGTGCCCGAAGGACGCGAAGAACACGTCCGCCCGTTCGACGGCAAAGGCTTCGCCCTCTTGGCGGGCGCCTGCGCCTCGCTGCTGGGCGGCCTGGAATGGCTAGGCAGCCAACACGGCAACGCCATGTACTCAGGACTCGCGCTAGTGATCGCCGGCATGATCCTCGCCGTGTGGGCCGTGCAGCACTGCCGACATCACACCCACCCGCTCTTGCCGCTCGGCACCGTGTCCATCAACACCTTCCGGGTCAGCCTCTTCGGCGGATCACTCTTTCGCCTGGCCATCAGCGCCTTGCCGTTTTTGCTGCCGCTGCTGTTCCAGGTCGGCTTCGGCTTATCGCCCGTCGACGCCGGCCTGCTGGTGCTCGCGGTGTTCGCCGGCAACCTGGCGATGAAGCCGTTCACCACAGCAATCATGCAGCGTTATGGCTTTCGCCAAGTCCTGCTGGTCAATGGCGTCATCGGCGTGATCTCGATTGTCGCCTGTGTCTTCTTCACCGCACAGACACCCTTCGCCGTGATTGCCGCCGTTCTATTTGTCGGCGGCTTGTCGCGATCCATGCAATTCACCTGCTACAACTCCATCGGCTTTGCCGACGTACCCAAGGCGCGCATGAGCGAAGCGTCGGCGTTATTCAGCATGTTCTTTCAACTGGCCATGGGGTTGGGGGTGACGGTTGCTGCGTTGTTGTTGCGAGCGTCGATGTCGGTGCAAGGCCATGAGCTGCAGGCGCAGGTGGCCGACTTTCGAGTGGCGTTTGTGGGTGTGGCGGTGTTGGGATTGTTGGCGTTGGTTGACGTGATCAGGTTACCCAAGGATGCGGGGGACAGTGTGTTGAAGCGGGTTTGAACCTGCCTCAAAGCGGCTGAACAGAGACGGCCCATTCGAGCCGCCCCTGTACTTGATTACCCGCGTTTGGGCAATTTCCAGTTGGGTCGGATGAAGTGGCAGGTATAACCGTCGGGAAGCCGTTCGAGGTAATCCTGGTGTTCCGGCTCCGCTTCCCAAAACGGCCCGGCCGGGGTGATTTCGGTGACCACCTTGCCGGGCCAAAGGCCGGAAGCTTCGACGTCGGCCACGGTGTCTTCGGCAACCTCTCTCTGCTCATCGCTGAGGTAGAACAACGCAGATCGGTAGCTCGCGCCGACATCGTTGCCTTGGCGATTTTGGGTGGTGGGGTCATGAATCTGGAAAAAGAACTCGAGAATCTGGCGATAGCTGATTTGTTGCGGATCGAACACGATCTCGATGGCTTCCGCGTGATTGCCGTGGTTGCGATAAGTCGCGTTCGGCACATCGCCTCCCGAGTAACCCACCCGTGTGGACAGCACGCCGGGGTAACGTCGCAGCAAATCCTGCATACCCCAGAAGCAACCACCGGCCAGGATGGCGGTTTCGGTTTGCGTCGTCATGAACGGTCATTCTCCTCAATGAAAGTGGCGCGTTATTGATTACGGATCGGACTGTTGAACGAGTCGGAGCGACTGCCGCACGGGTGTCGACGCAATGATCATAAACCTTAACCGCTACGCCGTAAGCTCGACGTAGCTCGACTCCCCACCGCCCGTCGCGCCCGACAACCAACCCCAAACGAAGGCCAGAGTGGTACGCCCTGCGTGATCAACGCCCACCGTGCCACGAGACCAGCCGGCAAGCATTTCGCCATCCGCCGTCAAACACTGAAAAAGCAGCTCAATCGTATCGGGGCCTGTCACACGCCCGACTTGATGACCGATGCGTATCCGTCCGCCCTGGTAAGTGCTCGAAATGGCATTCCCCTCGACGTGGTAGTGAAACACGGTGCCGGCACCGGACAGCCCTTGAGCGTTATTCGCGACGGTAAACCGGCGATTGTTCAAACGCTCGCTGATTTGAGAAAAGGGGGTTTCCATGAGTGTCGCGTCCTTTGGTTGAGATGTTCCGTTTTTAGGCTTTGATGATCCTAACTCAATCTTTTCCGAGTGATGAAGGCACTGGCTTGGCGATCTCTGATGCTGTGGCTTCAATCCAAAAACAAAAAAAGCCCTGCCCCGACTAAATGGGGCAGAGCTTCTGTTGGCGCATCACGTTATATCAACGCCCTCGCCTACTCCTGCGGGTCAACCTGATCCAGCACCCGATTCACCGTCAATTCCGCTAACGCAATCATTTGCTGAATGCCCAGTGCCAAATTGCATTTGGGGCCTTCGAGTATGAACGCCAGCTCACTGGCCATAACGCTTGCAGAAGCGAGTGTTTCGCAGGCGTGAACCAGGAGGGTTTCGTTATTGACGTTGGGGGCGATGGTGAAAATGGGGTTGGGACGGCGCTCGG
>NZ_JAGYFZ010000181.1:0-5454 GCF_019946675.1 Pseudomonas sp. BF-B-15 | reverse complement strand
GCCCGCGAAGGCGTCGAGTCAGTCGACATTGTTGTTACTGACACGACGCCTTCGCGGGCAAGCCTCGCTCCTACAGGGTTAGGCGATCTCGAAACGCTGAGCTGACGACGGCTCACGCCGAATCATCCGCTTCATCTTCCACTCGAACGCCAGCGTCAGGCTCACCGCCGCGCACGCCAGGCCCAGCGCCAGACCCCACCAGACACCCGTCGGCCCCCAGTGCAAATGGAACGCCATCCACCACGCGGCGGGCGCGCCAATCAGCCAATAGCAACCCAACCCGACCAGGAACGTGGTCTTGGCGTCCTTGAGCCCGCGAATGCAGCCCATGGCGATGGTTTGCGTGCCGTCGAACAGCTCGAACCACGCCGCCACCGCCAGCAGGCTCACCGCCAGTTCGATGACCGGGCGGAAGGCCGGGTCGTTGTGGTCCAGAAACAGGCCAATCAACTGATTCGGCAACAGCCAGAAGACCATCGCGAAACCAAGCATCGCCGCTGAGCCAAAGGCGATCCCGACCCGCCCGGCAAGCCGCGCGTCCAGCAACTGCCCGGCGCCGTAATGCTGGCCGATGCGCATGGTGATCGCATAGGAAAGCCCCGCCGGAATCATGAACGCCACCGAGACGATCTGCAGCGCGATCTGGTGCGCGCCCAATTGCGTACTGCCCATGGTGCCCATGCACAACGCGGCAAAGGCAAACAGCCCGACTTCCACTGCGTAGGTGCCGCCAATCGGCAGACCCAGGCGCCACAACTCCTTCAGGTACTGCCGGTTTGGCCGCGACAAACCCTGGCGCAATGGATAGGCGTCGTACGCCGGGTGCCGCCGAATGTGCAGCGCCAACGCCACGGCCATCAGGTTGGCAACAATTGCCGTGACCAGACCGATACCCACCAGGCCCATTTTCGGCAGGCCGAACATCCCGGTGATCAACGCATAATTGAGCACGAAGTTGGCCACCGTGCCGCCGAGGCTGATGACCATCACCGGCGTCGCCCGGCCAATCGCGCTGGTGAAACCGCGCAGGGCCATGAAGCTCAGGTAGCCGGGCAAGGCGAACGGCAAAATCAACAGGAACTGCCCGGCTGACTGGACGTTGGTTTCGGTCTGGCCAAACATCAGCAACACCGGTTTGAGGTTCCACAGCAGCAATCCGGCGACCAAAGCCATCAACCACGCCAGCCACAACCCGGCCTGGGTCAGCCGTGCCGCGCCAACGATATCGCCCGCGCCCTGACGGATCGCCACCAACGTGCCGACCGCCGCAATCACGCCGATGCAAAAGATCGACACAAACGAATAGGTCGCCGCGCCGAGTCCGCCGCCGGCCAATGCCTCGGGGCTCAGGCGCGCCATCATCAAGGTGTCGGTGAGGACCATCAGCATGTGCGCCAACTGCGAGGCAATCAACGGCCCCGCCAGCCGCAGGATGGCCCAGAGTTCAATACGTGCTGGATGCTGCATGGTCATCACGCCCGATTATCAAAGAGAACAGGAAAGCGTCGATTCTCGGCGCTCTGCGGGGTTTGCACAAAGGGATAAAAAGGATGGATGGCATGATTAAAACTCATCCTGGGGAGTTTCTGATAAGTTGACGAAATTGCGCTATAGGAGCTTTCCGCATGTCTCGTCGTCTTCCTCCCTTGTATGCCCTTCGCGCATTTGAAGCGGCGGCGCGGCATAGCTCGTTTACCCGTGCCGCTGAAGAGTTGTCGATTACGCAGAGTGCGGTCAGTCGGCATATTCGTACGCTTGAAGAGCATTTTGCCTGTCGGCTGTTTCATCGCAGCGGGCGCAATTTGCAATTGACCGAGTCGGCGCGGCTGATCCTGCCGGGCATTCGCGAAGGCTTCACCGCTCTTGAGCGGGCCTGCAATACCTTGCGCGCCGAAGATGACATCCTGCGCATGAAAGCACCGTCGACCCTGACCATGCGCTGGCTGTTGGCGCGGCTCAGCCGTTTCCGCCACCTGCAACCGGGCAACGAAGTGCAACTGACCAGCGCCTGGATGGACGTCGATTCAGTGGACTTCAACCATGAGCCGTTCGACTGCGCCGTGATCCTCAGCAACGGGCATTTTCCGCCGGACTGGGAGGCGAGCCTGCTGTTCCCGGAGGAGCTGATTCCGGTCGGTGCACCGAATCTTCTGAAGGACCAACCGTGGGACGTCGCGCGTCTCGCCCATGCCGAACTGCTGCACCCGACGCCGGACCGGCGTGACTGGCGCAACTGGCTGGAGCGCATGGGGCTGACGGATCAGGTGTCGCTCAAGGGCGGGCAGGTGTTCGATACGCTGGAGCTGGGCATGATCGCCGCCGCCCGGGGGTATGGCGTGTCGATGGGCGATCTGCTGATGGTGGCCGAAGATGTGGCGCAGGGCCGTCTGAGTTTGCCGTGGCCGACCGCCGTCGCCAGTGGTGAGAATTATTACCTCGTCTGGCCGAAAACCCGCCCGGGAGGTGAACGTTTGCGCCGCCTCAGTGATTTCCTGCAAGGCGAGGTGCGGGCGATGAAATTGCCGGACGTCGAACACTTGTGCTGAATCGATAGAGCCCTCGAAATAGCGGCCTTGAGCCATATCCCGGCTATTTACTCAAGTATTCAGGTTTGCCGCCGAAAATCTGCAGATGGAACCTTCGTGCAGGTTCGACGTAATTCCCATTATTAGAAATTTTGCTGAGTAGCCGATCAAGGAGGATCAGATCGCTCGGCCAGGAGCTGTCATGTCTCAACCTCGTGCCCGGATCGCTTCACAGCTTGGCCTTGCGCTCGCCATTATCCTGGCGATTGTCATCAGCGGCAGTACCCTGTTTGCCCTGCGTTCACTGGACACGGCCAACCTCGCCACCCGCGAAGAGCACCTGGCCAGTGAGGCGCGGTTGCTGGCCGACCAGTTGAGTACGTTTCACGGCACATTGCGTGAAAGTACCCTGCGCCTTGCGGGGTTGTTCGAAAAGCGTTTCAGTGGCGGGCTGAGCGTGCACCCGGATGCGCCGGTGAACGTGGCGGGCACCCAGACTCCGGGCCTGCAACTGGGCGGCGAAGTGCTCAATAACAACTTCAAGGAAGTGGACGAGTTCAAGCAGATGACCGCCGGCGTGGCCACGGTGTTCGTGCGCAGCGGCGAGGACTTCATTCGGGTCAGTACCAACGTCACCAAACAGGATGGCAGTCGTGCCATTGGCACTGTTCTCGATCATGCGAACCCGGCTTACGCCCGTTTGATGGCGGGGCAGAGTTTCGTCGGACGGTCTTTGCTTTTTGAACGCTACTACATGTCGCAGTACACCCCGGTACGCGACAGCGGCGGCAAGGTCATTGCCGTGCTGTATGTCGGTTTCGACTACACCGACGCGCAGAAAGCCCAGTTCGAAAACCTCAAGCGATTCCGCATCGGCAAGACCGGTTCCCTGGCGTTGCTCGACGAGCAGAACAAATGGCTGGTACCGATCGCCGGCGTGGAAGCGCTGGATAAAGCCGTTCCAGCCATCACCGCCCTGGCGAAAACCCCGAGCGAGGGCGGTTTCTGGAGCGACACGTCCGAAGACTTCTACAGTGTTTCCGTGCCGTTCCAGGACGGCCCGTGGTCGGTCGTGGCGAGCATGCCGCAAGACGAAATCAGCGCGGTGACCTGGAGTGTCGGCATTCAACTGGCGATTGGCAGCCTGCTGGCGATGTTGATCGCGGTCGGCTCGGCAGTCTGGCTGCTGCGCAGCAAACTCGCGCCGCTGGGTGATCTGGTGCGTCAGGCCGAAGCTCTGGGGGCCGGCGACCTGAGCGTGCGTCTGGACGTGTCGAGCAACGACGAGATCGGTCAGTTGGCCCGTGCCTTCAATCAGATGAGTCAGGCGTTGTCGACGATGGTCGAGCACATCCGCCGGGCCTCGCAAGAGGTCAACAGCCGTGCCCAGGCCTTGTCCGGTTTGTCTGGCGGTGCCTATGAAGGCATGGAGCAGCAGTCCGGCGAAATCACCAGCATGGCCGGCGCCGTGGAAGAATTCAGCGCCACCTCGTTGAACATTGCCGACAACATGGGCAGCACTCAGCGTCTGGCGCAGGAAAACGCACAGCAAACCCAGATCGGTCGTACGTCGATGGGTGAAGCGTCCTCGTCCCTGGAGCAAATCGCTGGCGCGCTGAACAGCACTGCCACGGTGATCAACACCTTGGGCCAGCGTTCTCAGGAAATCGGTGGCATTGTCGGGGTGATCACCTCGATTGCCGAGCAAACCAACTTGCTGGCGCTCAACGCGGCCATCGAAGCGGCGCGTGCCGGTGAGCAGGGCCGTGGTTTTGCGGTGGTGGCCGATGAAGTGCGCAACCTGGCTTCACGCACTCGCCAGGCCACCGACGAAATTTCCGGGATGATTCAGAGCATCCAGCAGGAAACCGGCAACGCCATCAGCACCATGGAGCAGGGCAAAGTCCTGATGCAGGAAGGCTTGTCGCGTAACGCCAATGTCGCCTCGGCACTGGCGCGGATCGATGAGCAAAGCCGTTCCGCCGGTGAACAGTTCGCCGCGATCACCACCGCGACCCAGGAGCAGAGCAGCACCGCGACGCTGCTCAGCAGCAACCTGCAAAGCATTGCGCTGGCGAACAGCGAGCAGCGGGAAGTGGTGTCGAACCTGGCGGTGACCGCCAAAGAGCTGGAGAGCCTGGCGGCGGAGTTGCGCCAAGAGGTTGACCGGTTTCGTTGAGTCGCCTCTGAAATCGCCTTCGCGGGCAAGCCTCGCTCCTACAGGGGTCAACGCTGAACCTGTAGGAGCGAGGCTTGCCCGCGAAGGCTGCACCGCAATATTCAGATCTGCCAATCAATCACACTTGGCGTTGCTCGACACTTCCTTGGTTGCGAGTTTCAACTGCTTGGCCAGTTCTGCCGCGTTGGTGCTGTTGTAAACCCGGCCACCGGTGTTTTCAGCAATGCAGCGTGACGGGCCACCGGCACCGATTTTCACCACGTTGACCCGCAGGCGTGGTTGTTCCCTGGCGATTTGGCGAGACACCGCGCAAGCGTCTTTCTGGCAACCGTCCTCACCGTCGACGAACATCACGATCACGGCATCGTTATTACGCCCGTCAACGGTGCTTGCCGCGTAAGCCAGGCTGTCGGCCAGCGGTGTACCGTCATTGGGAACCAGCCCTCGAATCCCGTTGATCAGCCGTGGCCGGTCGCCAAACTTGAACACGCCCTGGTCCGGTGTGCGTTCGCAGCCGGCGAAGGTAATGAGGCGCGTGTCGATCTTCGGGTCAAGCCCGTTGATCATGCCGGCCAGCGAGTCCTTGGCGACGTCCATGCGGCTGGGTTTGGCGAAGATCTGCATGGTGCGGTTCGCGTCCAGGTACTTGTTGAGCTCGTTGCCGAAGAACCAGTCCTCATCGGCTTTCACGGACTTGATGTTCAAGTCCATCGAACCCGAAGTGTCGAGTACCACCACGAACTGCGGGAT
>NZ_JAGYFZ010000180.1:0-5794 GCF_019946675.1 Pseudomonas sp. BF-B-15 | reverse complement strand
GTGTTGGCGGTGGGAGGTGCTGCTGTAGCAGCAGTCTGTCAGCAATGGTTGTTCGGGGTGCAGCAGAGGGTTTTGTGGTGTTTTGCAGATTGCTATCGCCGGCAAGCCGGCTCCCACAGGTTTCGTGTACGACGCCAATCCCCTGTGGGAGCTGGCCTGCCAGCGATGGCGGCCTGCCTGACACACCGCGCAATCCGCATCGCCAGCAAGCCGGCTCCTACAAGCGATTGCGGTTTTCGTTACGCCGGTGCGGTGGCGACGATATCGTCGATCGACGCACCCGCTTCGGCGCTGCGCAGATAGGTCTGGTACAACGCCGCATAGGCGCCACCCTGGTCGATCAATTGGCTGTGCGGCCCTTGTTCGACCAGGCGGCCATGACGGATCACTGCAATGCGGTCGGCATCACGAATGGTTGCCAGGCGGTGGGCGATGATGATCGCGGTGCGGCCTTCGCACAGTCGGCGGAACGCGCGCTGAATGCGTCGCTCGGTGTGGATGTCGACCGCCGAAGTCGCTTCGTCCAGCACCAGCACTGCCGGGTCCGCGAGGTAGGCGCGCACCAGGCACACCAGTTGCCGCTGGCCGTGGCTCAAGTGCCCGCCCAGCGGCCCGACTTCGGTCTGGTACTGATGCGGCAGGCGTTCCAGCACTTCATCCGCGCCCAGCTCCCGGGCAGCAGCAATCAGCCGGGAATCGTCCGCTTGGGGCGCGGCGAGGCGCAGGTTGTCGAGGATGCTGCCGCTGAACAGCACGTTGTCCTGCAACACCACGCCGACGTTGCGCCGCAGTTCATGCTGGGTGAGGTCGCGGATATCAACGCCATCGAGCTTCACCGCCCCCGACTGCACCTCGTAAAAACGCGTCAGCAACTGCACCAGCGTGCTCTTGCCATGGCCCGAGGGGCCGACGATCGCCAGCACTTCGCCGGCCGGAATCTGCAGGTCGAGGTCATTGATCACCGGTGAAGAACTGCCGGCATCGTAGGCAAACCGCACCCGTTCAAAACTGACTTCGCCGCGGGCCTTGCCCAAGTGTTGCGGGGTGGTGCTGTCGCTGATCTCCGGACGCGTGTCGAGCAGCAAAAAGATCCGCTGCGCCGAGGCCGATCCGGTGGCGTAACGCTCGAACAGGTCCGACAGTTCCTGCAACGGCCCAAGAAACAGGAACACATAAAACAGGCTTTCCGCGACCTGGCCCACGGTGACATCCGCCTGCGCCAGACCATAGGCGCCCACCAGCAACAACACCGCCATGCCGGCGGAGCTGAGCAGCGCGGTGAACGGTGCAAACCAGCTGGATCGCAGGCTGCCGCGAATCAGCGCCTGATTGAAATCATCCAGCAAGCCGCGATAGCGCCGCAGGTTGGGCGCTTGCTGGGCGCATTGTTGCAACATGCGTGCGCCGCTGACGCTCTCCACCAGATGCGCGGTGAAACGGCTGCGGTTTTCCGCGACCTTGGCCCAGTTGCGTTGGGAAATGCGTTTGAAACTCCAGGTCGCCAACACCAGCAACGGCACCGTGGCGGCGAGGCTGAGAAAGAATCGCGGGTCGATCCGCCACAACATCACCGAGGCAAGGCCACAGCGTAGCAATGCGCCCAGCAGTTCGGGTGGGCCCTGAATCAGCAGCGGTTCGAGGGCGTCGACATCGCGGTCGGCGCGAGAAATGATCCGCCCGGCCTTGGTCCGGTCGAAGTAGCTGACACTCAAGCTCTGCACATGGGCAAATACGCGCACCCGCAAGTCATTGAGTACGCGGATCGCCGCGCTGCCTGCGACAAACTGCGAGACACCGGCGAGCAGGAAACGCCCGAGCCAACTGGCCGCCAATCCGAGACCGAGCCACAGCACCAGGCGTTCGTCGAGCAGCCAGTGATCGTTCTGTTGAATCAGCCCACGGTCGAGCAACTCACGGACAAACCACGGCCGCAGAAACACCGTGAACACCAGCAGCAGTTCAATGCCGATGACGCCGACAATGTGCCGGCGAATCGGTTTCAGCAGCGGCAATAGCCGACTGAACATGCTGCGGTCGAGGGCCTTGCGGGCGAGCATTTCTTCGATTTCGATATCGCTCAAGGCCTTGCCGGCGATTGGGTTAGCCATGGTCGATCCCTAGCAGGTCGCGGTAGTCCGGATGGGTTTTGAGTAATGCTTCGTGGGTGCCGTTGGCGGTGATTTTGCCGTCCTGCAGCATCAGCACGCGGTCCGCCAGGAGGATGGTCGAGAGCTTGCTGGAGATCACCAGCAACGTGGTGGCCCGGCCCTGATCGCGGCGCAACTGGCGAATGTTGTTCAGCACCTGGCGTTCACTGATCGCATCCAGTGCGCTGGTGGCGTCGTCCAGGCACAGAATGTCCGGCTCGCCAAGCAGCGCGCGAGCCAGGCTCAGACGCTGGCGCTGGCCGCCGGACAAGGTCACGCCGCGATCCCCCAGCGGCGTGGCCAGGCCGTGCGGCAGGCGTTCCAGCACATCTTCGGCGGCGGCCAGGCGCAAACCGTGACGCAGTTGTTGATCGCTGGCGTCGGGTGCGGTCAGGCGCAGGTTGGCCGCGAGGGTGTCGGAAAACAGGAAGCTTTCCTGTGGCACCACGTGCACCCGGCGTCGCAATTCGTCGAGGTTCAACCGGCGAATGTCTTGCCAGCCGGCGCTGTCCGAACCGATCAGCAGACGCCCGGAATTGATGTCGCTGAGACGTGGCAACAGGCTTGCCAACAGGCTTTTGCCAGTGCCGGTGGCGCCGACGAGCGCGACGATTTCGCCGGGCTGCACGGTCAGTGAGCAGTCATGAAGAATGTCCAGGCCGCCACCCGGTGCGCTGACGTTGACGTGTTCCAGTTTCAGCCCCAGCGGCGTATCGGGCAGGATTGCGTTGCCGCTGCGGATCGCCGCAGGCTCGTCCAGCAGTTGCCAGATCCTTTCGGCGCTGGAGCGTGCGTCGGCGAAGGTCTGCATCACCCGGCCAATGCCTTCGATGCGGAACACCAGGGTGGTGGCGATCAGCAGTGAGGTCACCAGTTCACCGATACCCAATTGCGCGGTGGCCACCAGGTGCGCGCCGTACACCAGAATCCACACATGCCCCAGCGCGACGACCGCTTGAGGCAACGGAATCCGCGAACTGGAATAGGCGAGGGCCTGGCGGGCGTGCTCGGCGAACACCGCCACCTGCCCGGCGAAACGCTGGATGCGGCTGTGTTCCAGGCCAAACGATTTGATCACCCGCACGCCGCAGATGCCTTCGCTGAGGTCCTGATTGACCCGGTCGTAGGCCTCGCCGACGGCGCGGTCGAGGCTGACCAGACGCTCGGTCTGGCGCACGAAAATCCACAGGCCGAACACCGTCAGCAGCAGCGGCACCAACCCCAGCAGCGGGTTGTACCAGCTCAACAGGCCGACGGTGGCCAGCACCACCAGCGGGGTTTCCACCACCTGGCGCCAGAAACTGATCAGCGCATCGCGCACCTTGTCGGCATCACGGGTGGTGCGGGTGATCATTTCGCCCATGCCGTGCTGCCAGTGATAACCCAGGTGCAGGGTTTGCACCTGCTGCAGGATGCGCTCGCGCAGGCGCGTCAGCAGTTCCTGGCTGAGCACCAGCGACAGTACGCTGGCGGCGTATTGCAACACGCCACGGCCGAACGCCACGGCGAGCATCAGCCACAACCAGTACCAGCCGAGGCTGGCGTCGAGACTGCCATCGGCTTGCCGGACAACCGCGCGGCCGGCGCTGACGTCGTTGACGGCGTGGCCGATCAGCCATTGCTGCCAGACCAGCCCGAGGTTCACCGCGATGTACAACGCCGCCACTAGGGCGAAGCGCCAGGGCATCTCCCGGTAAATCGCCAGGCTGCGCAAGAGAGGATGTTTTTCGATCATGAAAAAGCTCTGAGTGGTGTGCGGACACGATCTCGACCCTGTAGGAGCCGGCTTGCCGGCGATGGGGCCTTGGGATTTTGCATGGGGCTTTAGGGCGCCTTCGCGGGCAAGCCTCGCTCCTACAGGGTTTTGCATTTGTTCAGGTGGAACGCCGAACCTGTAGGAGCCGGCTTGCTGGCGATGGGGCCTTTGGATTTTGCATAGGGCTTTAGGGCGCCTTCGCGGGCAAGCCTCGCTCCTACAGGGTTTCGCATTTGTTCAGGTGGAACGCCGAACCTGTAGGAGCCGGCTTGCTGGCGATGGGGCCTTTGGGTTTTGCATAGGGCTTTAGGGCGCCTTCGCGGGCAAGCCTCGCTCCTACAAGGGGAGGCGGTGCCTGGGGGATCACCGTCCGGGGCTGGTCGCGCCCTGTTTTTCCTTGGCGTTGAGGATTGCGGTGTATTCGCCGGGGTCGACGCCGTTGAGGTAGTAGTTGCCGACGTGGTGCAGGCGCCAGCGGATCGGGTCGTGGGTGGTGTGGACCCTTGCGTTGCGCCAGAAGCGGTCGAGGTTCCATTTGCTCAGCGAGGAACTGGCGCCAAGCAGGGAGAAAATGTCGCTGGAGATTTTCAGCGACGCCGCGTCGGAGTGGGCGCGGGCGGTGGCCACCGACAGAATCAGCTCGTCCTGCAGTTCCTTGTTGTCCGGGTCCAGTTCGTGCTGATCGAACACCCGCGCCGCGTCGCGCAGCAGCGATTGCGCGCCGCGCAGGGCCACGGCGTATTCGCCGATCTGCTTGATGATGTGCGGCTCCTGATTGGCGTGATCGACGCCGCTTTCCACCCACGGCCGCGCATTGTGATTCAGGTAGTCCACCGCAGCCGACAGCGCACCTTCGGCAATGCCGGTATCGATTGCCGCATGAAGGATCTGCGGGAAGGTCAACCCAGTGCGTTTCATCGGCCCTTTGCGCTGGGAGACAAAACCTTCGTCGAGTTCGATGTTGTCGAAAATCACTGTGCCGCTGACCGAGTTTTTCTGGCCGAACGCTTCCCAGTCATCCACCAGCGTCAGGCCCGGTGTGTTGCGATTGAGCAGCACCCCGGCACCGCCGTCATCACTGGCGGCGGTCAGGGAAATCCACTCGGCCAGGTAGGAACCGGTGGAGTAGAACTTGCTGCCATTGAGGATCAACTTGCCGTCGGCGCGGCGTTCGACGCGGGTCTTGAGGGCGAATTTGTTCTTGCCGCCGACTTCCGCCAGGGCATTGCCGAAGCGCTCGCCGGCCAATACATCGCGAACCAGTCGGTCGCGAATCTCGTCGGAGTACCCGGTAAAAATCCCTCGCAGCATGACGTTGTGGATTTGCAGCAACTGACCGACGCCGCCGTCGGCCACCGAGATGAGGCGCACGGTTTCGACGATGGTTTCCACCGAAGCGCCGAGACCACCAAACGCCTTGGGCACGCCAATGGCGGTCAAGCCGCTCTCCGACAACAGTTGCGCCTGACGCCGTGGCAGTTGGCCGTTTTGACTGGCGTCGGCGGCAATTTCGGCAATCTCCCGGGCGATGTCCCTGGCCACGGCGATGGCTTGAGCCTCGCTGTCCAGCAGGCGGATCGGCGCCTGTTCTTGTATCAGTTGTCCGGCGGGGTTGTGTTCGACCTTGCTCATTGCTGTACCTCTGATCATTGATCTGATGATGGCCATGAAACCTTGTAGGAGCCGGCTTGCTGCGGGCGGCGTTCCGACGATGGCGGCGGATCAAACAACATGGATGTCACCTGATGCACCGCCATCGCCGGCAAGCCGGCTCCTACAAAGGGATCGGTGTTTCACGGGCGTTGAAGGGCCTTGAGCAAGTTCTGCGCCAAGGGCTGGAACGCCCGCCCGACAAGGGGTTGGGCGGGCGTTCCAGCCCTTGGCGCAGAAC
>NZ_JAGYFZ010000018.1:0-80760 GCF_019946675.1 Pseudomonas sp. BF-B-15 | reverse complement strand
CTAACAAGACAGTCTCCACCACCGGGAGTCGAAACATGCAGCGTTCCATTGCCACCGTGTCCTTGAGCGGTACCCTGCCGGAAAAACTCGAAGCCATTGCCGCCGCCGGTTTCGACGGGGTGGAGATTTTCGAGAACGACCTGCTCTATTACGACGGCAGTCCTCGGGAAATTAAACAGATGTGCGCCGATCTCGGGATCGCCATCACGCTGTTTCAACCGTTCCGCGATTTCGAAGGCTGCCGCCGCGACCGCCTGCCGCGCAATCTGGAGCGGGCCGAGCGCAAGTTCGACCTGATGCAGGAACTGGGCACTGACCTGGTGCTGGTGTGCAGCAACGCTTCCGCCGATTCCGTGGGTGATGAGCAAATCCTCATCGACGACTTGCGCCTGTTGGCCGAACACGCCGGTGCGCGTGGCCTGCGAATCGGTTACGAGGCGTTGGCCTGGGGCCGGCACGTCAATACCTGGCAGCAGGTATGGAACATCGTTCGCCAGGCGGACCACCCAAGTCTGGGCGTGTTGCTGGACAGTTTCCACACGTTGTCGCTCAAGGGCGATCCGAGTGCCATCGCCGACATTCCCGGCGAGAAAATTTTCTTCGTGCAAATGGCTGACGCGCCGATCCTGGCCATGGACGTGCTGGAATGGAGCCGGCATTTCCGCTGCTTCCCGGGCCAGGGCGAATTCGATTTGCCGGGGTTCCTCGCGCCGATCATCAAAAGTGGCTACACCGGGCCGTTGTCGCTCGAGATCTTCAACGACGGCTTCCGCGCCGCACCGCCACGGGCCAACGCCGCCGATGGTTTGCGTTCGTTGCTGTACCTGGAAGAGAAGACCCGCGAGCGACTGGCGCAGGAAACCAAACCTGCGGCCAGCCCGGACATTCTGTTCGAGACGCCGAAGGCCAGTGAATACAACGGCATCGAATTTCTTGAGTTCGCCGTGGACGAAAGCCTCGGCGCCAGGCTTTCTCATTGGCTGGAGCGGCTGGGCTTCGTCAAGGCCGGTCAACACCGTTCAAAAAGCGTGAGCCTGATGCGTCAGGGCGACATCAACCTGATTCTCAACTCCGAGCCCTACTCGTTTGCCCACAGCTTTTTCGAAGCGCATGGCCCGTCGCTTTGCGCCACTGCGGTGCGGGTCAATGACAGCGCCAGCGCGCTGGCCCGGGCCGTGGCTTACAAAGGTCAGCCTTATCGCGGACTGGTCGGCCCCAATGAGCTGGAACTGGCTGCGGTGCGCGCGCCGGATGGCAGCCTGATTTACCTGGTGGACCAGGACGCCGACGTCTACGGCACCGACTTCAATCTGCAACCGACGGAAACGGCCAGCGGTGGCCTCAAGCGCATCGACCACATGGCCATGGCGTTGCCGGCCGACAGCCTCGACAGTTGGGTGCTGTTCTACAAAAGCCTGCTGGATTTCGAAGCCGATGACGAAGTGGTGCTGCCCGATCCGTATGGTCTGGTAAAGAGCCGGGCACTGCGTAGCCGCGACAGTTCGATCCGCTTGCCGCTGAACATTTCCGAGAACCGCAACACCGCGATCTCACACGCGCTGTCGAGTTATCGCGGCTCCGGTGTGCATCACATCGCGTTTGACTGCGACGATATCTTTGCCGAAGTCCGTCGGGCCAAGGAGGCGGGCGTACCGCTGCTGGATATCCCGCTCAACTATTACGATGACCTGGCGGCGCGGTTCGATTTCGACGACGAATTCCTCAGCGAACTGGCTTATTACAACGTGCTCTACGACCGCGATGCCCAGGGCGGTGAGCTGTTCCACGTTTACACCGAGCCGTTCGAAGGGCGGTTCTTCTTTGAAATCATCCAGCGCAAGAACGGCTATGCCGGTTACGGCGCGGCCAACGTGGCGGTGCGGCTGGCGGCGATGGCTAAATCCCGCAGCGGCGCCGTTCGTCAGGCGAAGTTGTAGCAATTTCGTAAACGCGAGGTTAAACCGCTGCCGCGCGGCTTCCTTCACTGTGCCGTGCGGCTCATAATCGCCAGCCTGTGCAGTGATGGCCGTGAGCCCGCAATGACAATGACATCAGAACTCTCCGTAGCGCCCGACGAACCCTTGGCCGAGCCACGCAAGAGTCGCAAGAACAACCCGGAAAAGACCCGCGAGAACATTCTTCAAGAGGCCATTGTAGAGTTCGTCCAGCAGGGGCTTTCCGGCGCTCGCGTCGATGCGATCGCCGAGCGTATCCACACCTCCAAACGCATGATCTATTACTACTTCGGCAGTAAGGAACAGCTCTACATCGAGGTGCTGGAGAAGCTCTACGGCGATATCCGCAGCACCGAAAACCGCCTGCACCTGGCCGAACTGGCGCCGGTGGAGGCGATTCGGCGGCTGGTGGAGTTCACCTTCGATCACCATGATCGCAATGTCGATTTCGTGCGCATCGTCAGCATCGAGAACATTCACAACGCCGAATTCGTGAAGCGCTCCGATGCGATCAAGGCGATGAACAACACCATTCTTGATTCACTGGGCGTGATATTGCGTCGCGGGGCTGAAGAGGGTGTGTTCCGGGCGGGGCTTGAGCCCCTGGATGTGCATCTGTTGATCAGTTCGTTCTGCTTCTATCGCGTGTCGAACCGCCATACGTTTGGTGAGATTTTTCAGATCGACCTGCCGGACGAAAGCATCAAGCAGCGTCATCGAGAGATGATTTGCGAGTCGGTGTTGCGATACCTGCAGGCCTGACGCGTATTTGTAGGAGCCGGCTTGCCGGCGATGGCGTACTCAAGGGCGCCATCGCCGGAACGCCGCCCGCAGCAAGCCGGCTCCTACAATTTGCGTTAACCATTCATGCTTTGAAAATGCGCCAGCATTCGCTGTGCATCCGGCACCACGCCGCTGAACAATTCAAACGCCTTCACCGCCTGAAACACCGCCATGTTGCCGCCATCCAGTGTGCGGCATCCCAAGGCGCGGGCGTTGCGCAGCAGTTCGGTTTCCAGTGGGAAGTACACGATTTCCGCCACCCACAACTGTGGCCTTAGCAACTCCACCGGGACCGGCATGCCAGGCAGTTTTTTCATGCCCATGGGCGTGGTGTTTACCAGACCGTCAGCCTGAGCCAGCGTGTTCGGCAAATCATGACCCGCCACGGCTCGGCCAGCGCCGAAATGCTGATTGAGATTGTCCGCCAGACTCTGCGCGCGACTGATTTCCACATCGAAAATGCTCAGCCGCTGTACGCCTTCGCTCAATAGCGCGTGGGCCACCGCCGCACCGGCACCACCGGCGCCCATCTGGACGACACGCTCAAGGGCAACGCCCTGCAAGCCACGGCGAAAACCTTCGGCAAAACCCAGGCAATCGGTGTTGTGGCCGATGCGTCTGCCGTCCTTCAACACCACCGTGTTCACCGCGCCGATACCGCGGGCTTCCGGCGACAATTCGTCAAGCAGGGGGATGATCGACTGCTTGCACGGAAAGGTGATGTTCAGACCGGTGAAGTTCATACGTTCCGCCGCCATCAACAGGTCGGGCAGGGCGCTGCTGTCGAGTTTCAACTGATCTAGATCGATCAGGCGGTAGAGGTAACGCACACCCTGGGCGTCGCCTTCATGTTCATGCAGTGCGGGCGTACGGGACGCCTGAATGCCGGCGCCGATCAGCCCGGCCAGTACCGCGTTGTTCTGAGTCACGGCGTTCACCCTTTCAAGCGCAGGCTGAAATGCTCCAGCGCCAGGCGATAGCCGTGGCTGCCGAAACCGGCCATTACTGCGGTGGCAATGGCTGAAACAAAGGAGTGGTGGCGGAAAGGTTCACGAGCATGGACGTTGGACAGGTGGACTTCGATCACCGGCAATTCGCTGGCGACCAGGGCGTCACGAATGGCGACCGAGGTGTGGGTCCAGGCTGCGGGGTTGATGACGATCCCGGCGCAACGGCCGCGGGCGGCGTGAATCCAGTCGAGCAGTTCGCCTTCATGGTTGGTCTGGCGAAACTCCACCGCCAGGCCGAACTCTTCGGCGGCCCGGCCGCACAACGCTGCGATATCCGCCAGGGTTTCGTGGCCGTAAGTTGCCGGTTCACGGGTGCCGAGCAGGTTCAGGTTCGGGCCGTTGAGCACCAGAACGATAGGGTTCATCAGGGTCTCTCCACATATTATTTTTGGCATGGGCTGTTGTTCCAGCCTGTGGAGATAAATTGTACTAGATGGTTAATTTGGTCAATTGAACAGGCGCCGAGACGGAGGTTTGTGTGCGGTGATCGGACGGTTTCGGCATCTCAACGCGGCAAATGCTCGATCAGAAAATCAATAAACGCCCGTAATCGCAGAGGCACATGGCGGCTTTGCGGGTAAAGCAGGGTGAATGGTCGTGACCGTCCGCCGTAAGGTTTGAGGATTTCCACCAGCGAGCCATCGGCCAGCTCTTTTTCGACGATAAAACGATAGGTCTGGAATAGACCCGCCCCATGTTTGGCCAGGGTCACACCGCCCAGCACGTCGTCGGAACAACTGAGATCGCCCTCGGCGAGGATTTCGCGCTGCACGCCATCGTCGTTGAACAGCCAGGCAATCCGCCGACCGCTGCTGGGCAAATCGTACTGGATGCATTCATGATTTTTCAGGTCGTCCAGGGTTTGCGGCGTGCCCGCGCGCTTCAGGTAATCGGGGCTGGCGATCATCACCAATTGCGCGTCCTCCAGTTGCCGGGCGATCAGCCCGGAATCCGGAATCGCCCGCACGCGGATGGCCAGGTCATAGCCTTCACCGACGAAATCGATGTTGCGATTGCTGATGTGCGACTCGACTTTCACCTGCGGAAAACGCTCCCGAAACGCCGGCAGCAACGGCAGGATCCGGTGATGTGCATACGTCGTGGGAATACTGATGCGCAAGGTGCCGGAAGGCTCTTGCTGCTGGCCCATCACCTCGCGCTGAGCCTCGACCAATTGCGCCAGCGCCTGACGACATTCTTCGTAATAGCGGCGCCCGCTATCCGTCAGTTTGACGCTGCGAGTGGTGCGCGCGAACAGCCGCACGCCCAGGCGTTCCTCCATGCGCGACACGGACCGACTCACCGCTGCCGGCGTCACGCCAGCGACCAGCGCGGCGGCGGTAAAACTGCCAGCTTCAGCGGCGAGGCAAAACAGTTCGATGCTGCCGAGCTGAAGATCGTCGAATGTTCGCTGCATGATTGATTACACCGGGGATCAAATGAAGGACTTGATGCAGTGTTTATCAAATTGCGGAAAGGATTGCTTACCATTTTTGCAGCGTATCGCCACGCCCGATGCGAGTTGGAACGCTAGCCTCAAGTTCGGGCGATAAGGTGAAGGCTTGCACCGGTTATCGGATTTTCAAGGGAATGACGGGTCATTGGGCTCAATAACCTAACGGATGGGTTAGCATGAAATTGTTCAGCTACAAAGGGCTTTCAATGGTGATCATGTTGCGCGATGAACACTGCCCACCGCATACGCATGTAGACGCCGGAGCCTGGAGCGCACGCTTCAAGTTCTGCTTTTGGCACAACGGCGTCGAGCTGTGGGATGTGGTGCCTCATTCCAACCGGCCACCTGCCGCCGTGCTGGAAGGCTTGCGTCACGCACTCCGACAGCCTGCTCATTTGCGTCGTGCCCGTAAGATCTGGTGGGAAAAGCTGCACACGGTCTGCCTCAATCATCAGATATGGGACTGGCAGACCAGCGAAGTCGCCGTGGTGAAAAGGATTGCCAGTGCGACCAACATGATTTATTCGGCTTGCTATGAGCCCGAGACGAACAAGACCTTGCTGGCGCTGTTTGGCGTTTCGGAGGGTGTGGAGATCAAGTTATGAAATCGATAGAGGCGAAAACACTGGCGGATCGGCCTGTGACAGAGACCGCGCTGGATACGGCTATCCGTCGTGGGCAAGTGCGCCACAAAGCTGGTTTGCACGTGACGGCCGTGTTCTATGTGGAGCCGTGTCTGGCAGTCAGTTTCGTTGATGGCAGTGGCGTGCTGCTGCCGGTGCAGCACTATCCGGAGTTCGATGGATTCGAGGTCGAGGATTTCGCCGACCTGAAAGTCGGTTTTTCCGGAACCGCCCTCTGCCATGAGGGCAAGGATTTGCATGTATCCATCGCTGGCATGATCTCGGCGAGCAAGCCGCTGATGGACATGGCCGCCTCGGTCATCGCTTCGCGCAATGGTCGCCAAAGCAGCGCCGCCAAAGCGGAGGCGGCGCGAGCCAATGGTCGCAAGGGCGGACGTCCGCGCAAACCAGAAATCACCGAATGAGCACGCACAAAAAAGCCGTCGAAATGACGGCTGTTTTGTATCGCTCAGCAGCAATCAACGACGGGTCAACAACACCCCGGATTCCATGTGATGAGTCCACGGGAACTGGTCGAACATTGCGCATTGGGTAATGCGGTGGGTGTCGTGCAACTGGGCGATGTTGGCCGCGAGGGTTTCCGGGTTGCAGGAGATGTACAGGATATTGTCGAAGCGTCGGGTCAACTCGCAGGTGTCCGGGTCCATGCCGGCGCGAGGCGGGTCGACGAAGACGCTGCCGAACTCGTAGCTCTTGAGGTCGATGCCGTGCAGGCGACGGAACGGGCGAACTTCGTTCAGGGCTTCGGTCAGCTCTTCAGCGGACAGGCGCACCAGCGTGACGTTATCCACCGCGTTTTCGCTGAGGTTGCTCAGCGCTGCGTTGACTGAGGTCTTGCTGATCTCGGTGGCCAGCACTTTGCGTACGCGGGTCGCGAGCGGCAGCGTGAAGTTGCCGTTGCCGCAATACAGCTCCAACAGATCGTCGGGACGATCGCCGAGTGCGTCAAAAGCCCAGTTCAACATCTTCTGGTTCACGGTGCCGTTGGGCTGAGTGAACGCGCCTTCCGGCTGGCGGTAGCTGAACGTGCGGCCACCGACTTCAAGTTTTTCGACGACGTAATCGTGGCCGATGACTTCGCGTTTGCCCTTGGAGCGACCGATCACGCTGACGTTCAAGTCGGCTGCCAGCTTCGATGCCGCCGCGTGCCAGTGTTCATCCAGCGGGCGGTGATAGCACAGGGTAATCATCGCATCGCCGGCCAGGGTGGTCAGGAACTCCACCTGGAACAGCTTGTGGCTCAGGGCCGCACTGGCTTTCCACGCGGCCTTGAGCTGCGGCATCAGTTGATTGATGCGCAGGCTGGCAATCGGGAACTCTTCGATCAGGATCGGCGTGCGTTTGTCTTCCTGGGAAAACATCGCGTAGTGACGCTCGCCGGCTTCACGCCACAGGCGGAATTCGGCACGCAGGCGGAAGTTCTTCAGCGGCGAGTCAAATACGGCTGGCTCAGGCGCATCGAACGGGGCCAGCAGGTCGCGCAGGCGCGAGACCTTTTCTTCGAGCTGAACGGTGTAAGCCTGGGAATCAAAAGTCATGCGTTGAACCAACCCAACTTGATCACAAACAGAATCGACAGAATCACCAGCGCCGGGTTCAGCTCACGGCCGCGACCGGACAGCAGCTTGATGGCGGTCCAGGAAATGAAACCGAAGGCGATGCCGTTGGCGATGGAGTAAGTGAATGGCATGGCCAGCGCAGTGACCACGACCGGTGCGGCAACGGTGATGTCGTCCCAGTCTATTTCGGCCAGGCCGGAAGTCATCAGGACTGCGACGAACAGCAGTGCCGGCGCCGTGGCAAATGCCGGAACACTGGCGGCCAGTGGCGAGAAGAACAGCGCCAGCAGGAACAGGATCGCCACCACAATGGCCGTCAGACCGGTGCGGCCACCGGCGCTCACGCCCGCTGCGGATTCGATGTAACTGGTGGTGGTCGACGTACCCAGCAACGAACCGGCCATGGCCGCGGTGCTGTCCGCGATCAGCGCGCGGCCCATTTTCGGCATGTGGCCGTCCTTGCCCATCAGGCCGGCGCGTTTGGCGACGCCGATCAGGGTGCCGGAGTTGTCGAACAGGTCGACGAACAGGAAGGCGAAGATCACGCTGACCAGACCGATGTCCAGTGCACCCTTGATGTCCAGTTGCAGGAAGGTCGGCGCCAGCGATGGCGGCATCGACATCACGCCTCCGAACGGGGTGAAACCGAGGGCAATCGACGCAATGGTCACGACCAGAATCCCGATCAGCACCGCACCGCGCACGGCGAGGGCTTCAAGGGCAACGATCAGGGCAAAACCCAGGGTGGCGAGGATCGGTGCCGGTTGTTTCAGGTCACCGAGGCCGACCATGGTCGCCGGATTGCTGACCACGATGCCGGCGTTGTGCAGGGCGATCAGCGCCAGGAACAGGCCGATACCGGCAGCAATCGCCGAACGCAGCGGCAGCGGGATGCTGTTGATGATCCATTCCCGGATGCGGAAGATCGACAGCAGGAAGAAGCACACTGCCGAGATGAATACCGCGCCCAGCGCCACTTGCCAGGTGTGGCCCATGTGCAGGACCACGGTGTAGGTAAAGAAGGCGTTCAGGCCCATGCCCGGTGCGAGGGCGATCGGGTAGTTGGCGATCAGGCCCATGGTCGTGGAGCCGATGGCGGCTGCCAGACAGGTGGCGACAAACACCGCACCTTTGTCCATGCCGGTCTCGCCGAGGATGCTCGGGTTGACGAACAGAATGTAGGCCATGGCCAGGAAGGTCGTGACGCCCGCAAGAATCTCGGTCCGCACGTTGGTGTTGTGTGCCTTGAGTTGAAACAGCCTTTCCAGCATGTCTGCTCCCCGTGGCGCGCCCGGCGCCGTGAATGTATCGACCTCAACAGCAAAGCACAGACCGCTGCAGGCGCCTGGTAATTTTCTGTGGGTCGGAAAAAGCCGCGCATCATACCAGCCGCGTGGGGTTGTGGCTGCTTATGGTGGTGATCGTCGTCGATGTTTTGCGTTAAAGCCAAGTGCGCCATACTGCGCGCTGGTTTTGGGGGACATGGGGATTGCATGAAAAAGCGTCTGGTTAACGTATTTGGAGTATTGATTGCCTTGATGCTGGGGGCGCAAACCGCTTCGGCTGCCTCGGCGGCACCGTTGAGCCAGGTCAAGGTGCTCAAGGTCGAGTCGCCAGCCTGCGGGTTTGAAGACATTGGCGAGGGGCAGGAGGCAACACGCTGCGATCACAGCGGGCCGAGCATCAAGATCTACGTGCTGGAAGTCGGCTATGGCCGCAAGGCGCAAGTCGGGCTGGACGGTTTCGATGTGGACGGCACCCGAACCCCGATCTGCGCCTTTGATAACGGCAACCTGACCGATTGCACCGTCGGCAGAAAAACCGTGGGCTATCTGTATGTCTTCGATCTGGCCGGCAAGCAAGAAGGCACGTTCACCTTCAGCAACACGTCCATCAATGCGCCGGGCAACACGCTGTCGACGCAGCTTTACATCAAGTAACGGCCGGCTCGAACAAGGGTCAGGAAAGCTGACTACGCTTTAAAGATCATCCTGTGGATTGCGCCCATGACCTTTAGAGCCCTGATTACCCTCGCCGAGGGCATCGATGACCTGCAAACCGTGACGCTGATCGATGTGCTGCGCCGCGCCAAGGTTGAAGTGGTGGTGGCCAGCATCGAGGGCCGGCGCATGCTCACCTGTGCCCGCGGCACCCGCGTGACGGCCGATGCAATGCTGGTGGATTTGCTGGCCCAGCCGTTCGACCTGGTCGCGCTGCCTGGCGGTGCCGTCGGCGCGCAACATCTGGCAGGCCATCAACCCTTGCAGCAATTGATCAAGGATCAGGCGGCAGCCGGCCGTCTGTTCGCCGGCATCGCCGAAGCCCCGGCCCTGGCACTTCAGGCCTTTGGCGTCCTGCGTCAACGGCGGATGACGTGCCTGCCGACCGCCAGTCATCAACTGTCGGGTTGCAACTTCGTCGACCAACCGGTGGTGGTCGACGGCAACTGCGTGACCGCTCAAGGTTCAGGCGGCGCTTTGGAGTTTGCCCTGACACTGGTGGAACAACTTTGCGGCAAGGCCATGCGTGCGACGGTGGCGGGGGAATTGGTGGTTTAACGAGTGTCAGGCCGTCGTTTCTTCCACTGGCACATGCATGCGATCCCGGTTGGCCAGGGTCGGAAACAGTTTGATCCAGACCCCGGTCACCACCAGCGTGCCGATGCCGCCCATGACCACCGCCGGCACGGTGCCGAACCAATGGGCGGTGAGACCGGATTCGAATTCGCCCAACTGGTTCGAAGCGCCGATGAACAGGCCGTTGACGGCGCTGACCCGGCCACGCATTTCATCCGGGGTTTCCAGTTGCACGAAGGACGCGCGGATCACCATGCTGATCATGTCTGCTGCGCCCAACACGACCAGCACCGCCAGCGAGAACCAGAATGAAGTGGACAGGCCGAACGCAATGGTCGCGACGCCGAATACACCGACGGCGGTGAACATCACCCGACCGACCTTGCGATCCACGGAGAACCGCGCCAGCCATAGCGACATCAGCAACGCGCCCACTGCCGGAGCCGAACGCAACAAGCCCAGGCCCCATGGCCCGGTCAGCAGAATGTCCTTGGCAAACACCGGCAGCAAGGCCGTCGCGCCGCCGAGCAGCACGGCAAACAGATCCAGAGAAATCGCCCCGAGAATATCCGGTCGGCTGCGAATGAAGCGGATACCCGCCAGCAGCGAGTCCAGGGTGGCCTTGCCTTTGTTCAACGGCGTTTGCCGCGCGGGCAGGTTGAGCATCAGCAGGCAGGCGATCACATAGAGAATCACGGTCGGGCCGTAGACCCAGACGCTGCCAAAGGCATACAGCAAGCCGCCGAGGGCCGGCGCGACGATGGTCGCCGATTGTTGGGCGGACTGTGCAGCGGCGACGGCGCGGGGGAACAGCGTGGAGGGAACGATACTTGGCAGCAGCGCCTGGGTGGTCGGCATCTCGAAGGAACGCGCGGCGCCGAGCAGAAACGCGAGGATGAAGATCATTTCCCGGGTGACATGGCCGGTGGCGCCGCCAATCGCCAGGGTCAAGGCAATCAAGGCTTGCAGCGACTGACAGATCGCCGCGACTTTGCGCCGGTCGTAGCGGTCGGCGACATGCCCGGTGTGCAACATGAACAGCACGCGCGGGGCAAACTCCACCAGGCCGACCAGGCCCAGATCCAGCACGTTACCGGTCAGTTGATAGAGGTTCCAGCCGATGGCCACGGTGAGCATCTGAAAGCCGCTGGCGGTAAACACCCGGGCCAGCCAGAACGCGATGAAAGGGCGGTGATGACGTAACAGCAAAGGCGCTTGGCTGGGCATCGGAGGCAGATCTTGAGCGAGGGGAGGCCCGAGATTATCACCAACCTGTAACCAAAAGTTGCAGAGGCGGGAAATTTAGTTAGCTAGACACCGATCCCGAAAAACCTGAAATCCCCTGTGGGAGCGAGACCGGCTTGCCGGCGAAGGCGTCGGTACATACAACCTATAAGGGACAGACAGACCGCTTTCGCGAGCAGGCTCGCTCCCACAGGAATGTGTTGCCAGCTATGACTGTGGCTATGAGGCAACCTGTCACGCGGCAAAAGACCACACCGTCCATCGCCAAAAACCGGACTACTCTTTTACCCATGCTTGATCCAGATCAAGGCCTTTGCGGAATTGATCTGGTGGCCAGATGGCCGAATTCCCTACGTGTGATGTTTGTAAAAAGAAGAACGAATTCAAATTCGCCACACTCCTATTCGTGGGGGCCGTGGGTGTAGGCCGCAAGCCTTCAGCCGGTATTACCTGACAGAGGAAGACTTATGTTCGGTTTGGAGGCGCTTGATCTCGCCCGAATTCAGTTCGCGTTCACCATCTCGTTCCACATCCTGTTCCCGGCCATCACCATTGGTCTGGCGAGTTACCTGGCGGTACTCGAAGGCCTGTGGCTGAAAACCAATAACGACACCTACCGCGATCTGTACCACTTCTGGTCGAAGATCTTTGCCGTCAACTTCGGCATGGGCGTGGTCTCCGGGCTGGTCATGGCTTATCAGTTCGGCACCAACTGGAGCCGTTTTTCGGACTTCGCCGGTTCCGTCACCGGGCCGTTGCTGACGTACGAAGTACTGACCGCGTTCTTCCTTGAAGCCGGTTTCCTTGGGGTCATGCTGTTCGGCTGGAACAAGGTCGGGCGCAATCTGCACTTCTTCGCCACGGTCATGGTCGCCATCGGCACGCTGATCTCGACTTTCTGGATTCTCGCTTCCAACAGCTGGATGCAGACCCCGCAGGGCTTCGAAATCGTTAACGGCCAGGTCATTCCAACCGACTGGCTGGCGGTGATCTTCAACCCGTCGTTCCCGTACCGCCTGATGCACATGGCGACGGCCGCGTTTGTCGCGACCGCATTCTTCGTCGGTTCCTCGGCGGCCTGGCATTTACTGCGCGGCAAGGACAACCCGGCGATCCGTACCATGCTCTCGATGGCCATGTGGATGGCCTTGATCGTCGCGCCGATTCAGGCGGTCATCGGTGACTTCCACGGTCTCAATACGTTGAAGCATCAACCGGCGAAAATCGCCGCGATCGAAGGCCACTGGGAAAACCACGGCGATGAACCGACCCCGCTGATCCTGTTCGGCTGGCCGGACATGAAAGAAGAGAGGACCAAGTTCGCCGTCGAGATTCCGTACCTGGGCAGCCTGATCCTCACGCACTCGCTGGACAAACAGGTGCCGGCGCTCAAGGAGTTTCCGCCGGAAGACCGGCCGAATTCGACCATCGTGTTCTGGTCGTTCCGGATCATGGTCGGCTTGGGCATGCTGATGATCTTTACCGGTCTGTGGAGCCTGTGGCTGCGTAAAAGCGACAAGCTGTACACCTCGCGACCGTTCCTGTACCTGGCATTGTGGATGGGGCCGTCCGGCCTGATCGCGATCCTCGCCGGTTGGTTTACCACTGAAATCGGTCGTCAGCCTTGGGTCGTCTACGGCCTGATGCGCACTGCGGATGCGTCCTCCAATCACAGCTTCATGCAGATGAGCATCACGCTGATCCTGTTCGTCGTGGTCTATTTCGCGCTGTTCGGTGCCGGTCTGGGCTACATGATGCGCCTGGTGCGCAAAGGGCCGAAGATCGACGAAGGCAAGGAAACCAACGACGGTGGTCCCGGCCAGAAACGCACACCGGCGCGTCCCCTGTCTGCGGCTGACGATGATGGCGCCGAAAACGACCACAGCCCCAGCCTGACCAAGGAGATTTGAGTCATGGGTATTGATCTTCCGCTGATCTGGGCCGTGATCATCATCTTCGGCATCATGATGTACGTGGTCATGGACGGCTTCGACCTGGGGATCGGGATTCTCTTCCCGTTCATTCCGGGCAAGACCGACCGTGACGTAATGATGAACACCGTGGCGCCGGTCTGGGACGGCAATGAGACCTGGCTGGTGCTGGGCGGTGCGGCGTTGTTCGGCGCCTTCCCGCTGGCGTATTCGGTGGTGCTCTCGGCGCTGTACCTGCCGCTGATTTTCATGCTGATCGGGCTGATCTTTCGCGGCGTGGCGTTCGAGTTCCGCTTCAAGGCCAAGGACGACAAGCGCCACCTCTGGGACAAGGCGTTCATTGGTGGCTCCATCGCTGCGACTTTCTTCCAGGGCGTCGCGCTGGGGGCGTTCATCGATGGGCTGCCGGTGGTCAACCGTCAGTTCGCCGGCGGGTCACTGGACTGGCTGACACCGTTCACGATGTTCTGCGGCGTGGCGTTGGTGGTGGCTTATGCGCTGCTCGGTTGCACTTGGCTGATCATGAAAACCGAAGGCAAGTTGCAGGAACAGATGCACAACCTGGCGCGGCCGCTGGCGTTCGTGGTGCTGGCGGTGATTGGTATCGTCAGCATCTGGACGCCACTGGCTCACGCGGAAATCGCTGCACGCTGGTTCACGTTGCCGAATCTGTTCTGGTTCCTGCCGGTGCCGATTCTGGTGTTGGTGACCATGTACGGCTTGATCCGCGCTGTGGCTCGCAATGCGCACTACACGCCGTTCCTGCTGACGCTGGTGCTGATCTTCCTCGGCTACAGCGGTCTGGGCATCAGCCTGTGGCCGAACATCGTGCCGCCGTCGATCTCGATCTGGGACGCCGCCGCACCGCCGCAAAGCCAGGGCTTCATGCTGGTCGGCACCTTGTTCATCATCCCGTTCATCCTGGGTTACACCTTCTGGAGCTACTACGTGTTCCGCGGCAAGGTCACCCATGAAGATGGTTACCACTAATCCTGTAGGAGCAAGCTTGCTCGCGATGGCGTCATCACTGACGCCATCAACCTTGAAGAGGAGGGTTGGAACGCCATGACTGGTAAACACACTTTGGAAGAAATCCAGGCCGCAGAGAAAAAGCCGCTCTGGCAGCGGCTTGGCTGGCTGGCGATGATCTGGGCCGGCAGCGTGGTAGCGCTGTTCATCGTTGCGAGCCTGATGCGCATGTTCATGAATGCCGCAGGCCTGTCGACCCACTGAATTCGCAAAATCCCATCCCGATGCCTTGCGGCACGGATTTACAACCCTCCTGCGCTGGAGGGTTTTTTTTGTCCGGGATTATTTTCGGGCTTTGAGGATCACGAACTTCGGTGTGGCCGCCACTTGTTCGACGCCACGGAACAACCGCGCCAGTTTGCTGTGATAACCCAGATGACGGTTGCCGACGATGTACAGCGCGCCGCCCACCACCAGCGCTTCGCGCGCTTGCTGGAACATCCGCCAGGCGAGGAAATCGCCCACGACTTGTTGTTGGTGAAACGGGGGGTTGCACAGCACCACGTCCAGTGACTGCGGCTCCTGCCCGGCCAGACCATCCCCGGCACGCACGATCACGTCCCGGTCACCCAGCGCCGCGCGCCAGTTTTCGGCAGCCGATTGCACGGCCATGAAGGATTCGTCCACCAGCGTGTAGTGTGCCTGCGGGTTTTGCAGAGCGCTGGCAATGGCCAAAACGCCGTTACCGCAGCCCAGATCCGCGACCCGTGCCGTGCCGAGGTTTGTCGGCAAGTGCGGCAAAAAGGCTCGGGTACCGATATCCAGCCCTTCGCGGCAGAACACATTGGCGTGGTTGAGCAGTTCAATCGCCGGCGCATCGAGCTGATAGCGAGTCGGGTAGGGCGACGTCGCGGGGGCTTTGGCTTCAGCCGTAGCCATCAACAGCCGTGCCTTTTTCACCGCCAGCGAGGCTTGAACCGGACCGATGTAGCGCTCCAGTAAATCCCCGGCGGCGCGTGGCAGATGCTTGATCATGGCGCCGGCAATCACTTGGGCGCCGGGCGCCAGTTGGCTTTGCAGACGAATCAATTGTTCCTCCAGCAAGGCCAGGGTTTTCGGTACGCGGATCAGGACCCGATCAAACGGGCCACTAAACGCTTCGCTGGCAGGCACGCGAGGCACGGCATCAAATGCCTGAGCGTTACGGATCAGATTTTTTTCCAGGCCCTGAAAGGCCAGGAACGAGTCGCCGCTGCTGGTCACTTGAACCTTGCCCGCGAGGCTGGCGGCCAATGCGCCAAAGCTGTCGTTGAGCACCAACACTCGAGTGTTCGCGCCCGGTTGTTGGTCGGCCAGATGATTGAGCAGGTATTCGTCGGCGGCATCGAACGCTTGCAGCGGTTCGTTCTGCTGTTCTGGCTGGCGGATCAGGTCGAGGCGGGCGAAGGGTGTTTCGAGCAAAGGCATGGGGCGGGGCTCTGGGTAAATCAACGGGTATCCCGCGGCCCAGGGGCGTTGTAGCGGGCGAGGCCGTCCGAGTGCACTGCGTCGTGAAGGTTCACACGTCAACACTCAGGAGGAATCGCAAATGGTACGTTACTCGCAGGTTTTAATCGATCAACGTGTCGAGGTGCTTTTGAGGTGACCGGCCTTGATCGCGGCGATGATCGCGGCAATCTTGTTGCTGACTCCGAGTTTCAAAATCACGCTTTGAATGTGGAAATGGATGGTCCGTGCGCTCAGGTTGAGAATTCGCGCGCTTTCTTCAGCCGTCTTGCCGGCTGCCGCCAGTTCCAATACGTCGATTTCCCGTGGAGATAAATGCGCAGCGGGTGGTTTCAGCATTTTCTTGGGCAGCGATTGCGCGATCAGCGCATGAAGATGACGGCACATGAATACCGAGAAACCGAGGTTTTCATACAGCTCCAGGGCCGTGATCGGGCAATGGCTCCTTGCCAGGCTCAGAATGCTGCACAGGCCGCTGTCTTCGTCATGCAGCGATTGTGACCAGCCGTGCTGCAAACCATGCGTTTCCAAGGCCTCCCACAGGGAAGGAACCTTGGAGAAAAGAGTTTCGCTCCACATAATGGGCAGCATTGAGTGATTGCAATGAGCTACTACCGGGCCCACCGAGCTTAAGTTTTTCTGTTCATAATACTTGTTCCAGATGGTTGGGTAATTGTTGTGTCGGATAGTGTTGAGCTGGTTGTTTTTTGTTTGATAAGTGGTTGAAAAAGCGAAAAATTTAAACCCGATGTTTTTCGCGAATTCAAGTGCGATCGGGTACGCGGCATCAATATGCTTCGTGCTCGATAGTTGGTTGAGTTGTGATTCCTTCCACCGCTCCATCATGTATCTCCATTTTACAATCTGCCGGGGTGCTGATTGGATCCGAAATCCTGCACGAGCCGAGTGTAGGACGAATCCTACATAAAAGTGAGATTTTTTGGCTTTACTGCGCTTTAAAAAATAAATATCAAGTTCTAATGGAGTTTTTAAAAATACGGCGGGTTTTGAATGTTGAGTTTAATTTCATTAACCGTTTTATTAACTGAATGGTACGTCAAAAAAAATCAAATACTCTTTGTAATGTTCAGGTTGATAATAAAAGGCACTACAAATCGTCGGTGTTTGTTTTCCCCGCTTTGCGGGACACTGGATGCTATCTGTTGAATGGAGCGCCCCATGACTGCCAGTGCAGAAAAATTCACGCGCCAGACCCTGCTCGACGTCAAGCCGTTGACCCCGAGCCTGTTCACCCTGCGCACGACACGGGACCCGGGCTTTCGTTTTCGTGCGGGGCAATTCGCCCGTCTGGGCGTGACCAAGGCAGACGGCAGCGTTGTGTGGCGTGCCTATTCCATGGTTTCTTCGCCTTATGACGAGTTCCTCGAATTCTTTTCCATCGTGGTGCCGGGGGGCGAGTTCACCAGTGAGCTGAGTCGGCTGGGCGTCGGCGATACGCTGCTGGTCGACCGCCAGGCCTTTGGATACCTGACGCTTGACCGCTTCATCGATGGGCGTGATCTCTGGTTGTTATCCACAGGCACGGGCGTGGCGCCGTTTCTGTCGATCCTGCAGGACTTCGAGGTCTGGGAGAAGTTCGAGCGAATCATCCTGGTCTACAGCGTGCGCGAAGCCCGGGAGCTGGCGTATCAGGAACTGATCGCGGAATTGATGCAGCGTGACTATCTGGCCGAGTACGCGCACAAGTTTCAGTACATTGCCACCGTCACCCGCGAACAGCATCCAGGTGCCTTGAATGGCCGGATCACCACCTTGATAGAGAGTGGCGAACTGGAGCGGGCGGCAGGCGTGGCACTGACGGCCGAGCATTCAAGGGGCATGCTGTGTGGCAACCCGCAGATGATCGATGACACGCGAAAACTGCTGAAACAGCGTGACATGCACTTGAGTCTCAGCCGACGCCCCGGGCACGTGGCGGTGGAAAACTACTGGTAAAAAAAACGGCGCCACGAAGGCGCCGTTTTTTATCTGCATCAGATCATTCAGGCCGATTATTCTGGGCCTTCAACAGATCGCGAATCTCACCCAACAGCTCTTCTTCCTTGGTCGGAACCGGCGGCAGGGTGGGCGCAACGGCTTCTTCGCGCTTCAAGCGATTGATGGCTTTGACGCCCATGAAAATCGCGAACGCGACGATGATGAAGTCGATCATGCTCTGGATGAATTTGCCGTACGCCAGCACCACTGCGGGGGCGTCGCCGCTGGCGGCCTTGAGCGTAATGGCGAGATCACTGAAATCCACCCCACCGATCAGCAGGCCGATTGGCGGCATGACCACGTCGCCGACAAACGACGAAACGATCTTGCCGAAGGCGGCACCGATGATGATACCGACGGCCATGTCGACCACGTTGCCTTTTACCGCGAAGGCCTTGAACTCATTTAGCACGCCCATAGGTTATTTCCTTGTTACAGATGAGGTTGGTAACGCAGTGTAAATCAGCCAAATGGTTCTTGCCCGAAACAACTGCTTACAGCGCTTGCCTGCTATCGACCGGGGCAACGGTAAAAAGTTTTCAAAATGCCATCATTGGTGCATTTATCTGCGTTTTTCAGGTGTGTGCCCGCTATCCATCTGAAGGGTGTTGTTCGTCATTCAGTCGCTTGCGCTGATCAGCGATGGAGGTGGTGGTCCTTATCAAAAGTGCGCGCGTCACAGGAGCGACTTGTTGAGTGTAATGGGAGAGTGCGTGCTATAAGTTTTACAGCGGTTAACTTCAAGTATAAGTTCCTGGTTCGGAAAATAGTGGCTGGAGAAACACAGAATGCGTGATGCCGTAAAGCCATCGATTTGATTTTCAGTATTAAACTCTTGGTTTGTTAGGTGATGTTGTACGTTAAGTTTGCAGAGTGTTAAGAGTTGTACAGCTTTGTGGGTTTTGGATTTAACGTTGGTCGAGTTATTTTGGCAGCGCGTTGTACAAGTTATGAAAGTTGCAACGCTGTCGTTGTCTCGAGAATCGAACAAGTTGCCGCCCAATTCCATTGGGCAACTCCGTCGCACTGATCCAGTCCAGCTGAGCTATCATCGCGGTTTTTGCCGGGAGTTCAGATGGCCAAGGCCAAGCGCATGTACGGCTGCACCGAGTGCGGCTCAACCTTCCCCAAGTGGGCCGGCCAGTGCGGCGAGTGCGGGGCCTGGAACACCTTGACCGAAACCATGGTCGAGAGCGGCGGTGCCGCAGCCCCCAGCGGCCGCACCGGCTGGACCGGCCAACAGGCACAAATCAAGACCCTGGCCGAAGTCAGCGTCGAAGAAATACCGCGCTTTTCCACTGCCTCCAGTGAGCTCGATCGCGTCCTGGGTGGCGGGCTGGTGGACGGTTCGGTGGTTTTGATCGGCGGTGATCCGGGCATCGGCAAATCAACCATCCTCCTGCAAACCTTGTGCAACCTCGCCAAGAGCATGCCGGCGTTGTACGTCACGGGCGAAGAGTCCCAGCAGCAAGTGGCCATGCGCGCCCGACGCCTGGGATTACCGCAGGATCAACTGCGTGTCATGACCGAAACCTGCATCGAAACCATCATAGCCACCGCCCGGGTCGAAAAGCCCAAGGTCATGGTGATCGACTCGATTCAGACGATTTTCACTGAACAGCTGCAATCGGCACCGGGCGGCGTGTCCCAGGTGCGGGAGAGCGCAGCCTTGCTGGTGCGTTATGCCAAACAGAGTGGCACAGCGATTTTCCTGGTTGGCCACGTGACGAAAGAAGGTGCGCTGGCCGGACCGCGCGTGCTGGAGCACATGGTCGATACCGTGCTGTATTTCGAGGGCGAATCCGACGGTCGCTTGCGCTTGCTGCGGGCGGTGAAGAACCGTTTTGGCGCGGTCAACGAACTGGGCGTGTTCGGCATGACCGACAAGGGTTTGAAAGAAGTCTCCAACCCTTCGGCGATTTTTCTTACTCGTGCACAGGAAGAAGTCCCGGGCAGTGTGGTCATGGCAACGTGGGAAGGGACCCGACCGATGCTGGTGGAGGTTCAGGCGTTGGTGGATGACAGCCATCTGGCCAACCCGCGTCGGGTCACGTTGGGGCTGGATCAGAACCGACTGGCGATGTTGCTGGCGGTTCTGCATCGACACGGCGGCATTCCGACCCACGACCAGGACGTGTTCCTCAACGTGGTGGGCGGCGTGAAGGTGTTGGAAACCGCTTCCGACCTGGCGCTGATGGCGGCGGTCATGTCCAGTTTGCGTAACCGGCCATTGCCCCATGACCTGCTGGTGTTCGGCGAAGTCGGTTTGTCTGGCGAAGTGCGTCCGGTGCCGAGTGGGCAGGAACGCTTGAAAGAAGCGGCCAAGCACGGCTTCAAACGGGCCATCGTGCCCAAGGGCAATGCGCCGAAGGAGTCTCCGCCGGGATTGCAGATTATTGCCGTGACCCGCCTCGAACAGGCCCTCGACGCACTCTTCGAATAACCTGCCAGATAGAACACCGATCCTGTGGGAGCGAGCCTGCTCGCGATAGCGGACTGTCAGTCAACATCATCGTTGAATGATAAACAGCTATCGCGAGCAGGCTCACTCCCACATTGGATTGGTGTCGGGTTTTCAGACTTCGATCAGGGCGCCCAATTCGCGCTCCAGCTCCTGCGGATCCCCCAGATTGAGCTCGATCAATCGCCGCAGCCGCTCGATGGATTCCAGGCTGATGTATCGGCAAGCGAATCCCAAATGGTGAGGATCGTCGTGCTTCAGTTGCACATCCATCTTGATGTCAAAGTCCTTGCTGAGATGAATGTCGACAGAAAACATCTTTTTCGGGTCGCCCAGCCACGGCTCGGGTCGCTCGATCAGTATTCCCTTGAGCGACAAGTCAATCAGCTTCACTGGCCAGATGAATTCCCCTTGGCAAAGCTCGGTTCGGGCATCGAACGCAATACGTTTGAAGCGGCGGCGATTGGCAGGGTGTTCGCTCATGGCTTATTCCTCTTAATGTCCGCTGACTATAGACCCGCATTGTCAAAGCCTGCCAGCCGACACAGGCGTCTAGACCAATGTCGGGTATGGCCTTTGCCGTCAGGAGAGCTAAACTCGGGGTGGCTGTCTTTCTTGTCCACCCTGGCTGGAATAAAAAAATGAAAAATAATAATAGCCCGCTACGCCACCTACCCTGGCTGCTGCTGGCAATCGTAGGAGCGTGCGCCCTTGGCGTAGTGGCATTGCGTCGAGGCGAGGCAATCAACGCCTTGTGGATTGTGGTCGCTGCCGTGGCCATTTATCTGGTTGCGTACCGTTATTACAGTCTGTTCATCGCTAACAACGTGATGCAACTCGATTCACGACGGGCCACCCCCGCTGTGCTCAACAATGATGGTCTGGACTACGTCCCTACCAACAAACACATCCTCTTCGGTCACCACTTCGCGGCCATTGCCGGCGCAGGGCCATTGGTCGGTCCGGTGTTGGCGGCGCAGATGGGCTACTTGCCCGGCACGCTGTGGCTGATTGCCGGCGTGGTGCTGGCCGGTGCGGTTCAGGACTTCATGGTCCTGTTCATGTCCACCCGCCGCAACGGCCGCTCCCTGGGCGACATGGTCCGTGAAGAAATGGGCCGCATCCCCGGCACCATCGCGCTGTTCGGCTGCTTCCTGATCATGATCATCATCCTCGCGGTGCTGGCGCTGATCGTCGTAAAAGCCCTGGCCGAAAGCCCGTGGGGCATTTTCACGGTGATGGCAACCATCCCGATCGCGATGTTCATGGGCATCTACATGCGCTACATCCGCCCGGGCCGCATCGGTGAGATCTCCATCGTCGGCGTGCTGTTGCTGCTGGGTTCGATCTGGCTGGGCGGGCAGATTGCCGCGGACCCGGTCTGGGCCAAAGCCTTCACCTTCACTGGCGTGCAGATCACCTGGATGCTGGTCGGTTACGGTTTCGTCGCTGCCTCTTTGCCGGTGTGGCTGATTCTGGCCCCGCGTGACTACCTGTCGACGTTCCTCAAAATCGGCACCATCATCGCACTGGCGATCGGCATCCTGGTCACCATGCCCGAGCTGAAAATGCCGGCGCTGACCCAGTTCATCGATGGCACCGGTCCGGTATGGAAAGGCGGCCTGTTCCCGTTCCTGTTCATCACCATCGCCTGTGGCGCGGTCTCGGGTTTCCACGCGCTGATCTCCTCCGGCACCACGCCAAAACTGCTGGATAACGAGGTCAACGCCCGTTACATCGGTTACGGCGGCATGTTGATGGAATCGTTCGTGGCCATCATGGCGATGGTTGCCGCTTCGGTGATCGAGCCAGGCGTGTATTTCGCCATGAACAGCCCGGCGGCCGTCGTCGGTGGTGACGTGGTCGCGGTTGCACAAACTGTCAGCAGCTGGGGTTTTGCAATTACCCCGGAAGCGCTGCAAACGGTGGCCAAGGACATCGGTGAAACCACCATCCTGGCCCGTGCCGGCGGTGCGCCGACCCTGGCGGTCGGTATCGCGCAGATCCTGCACAGTGTCCTGCCGGGTGAAAACACCATGGCGTTCTGGTACCACTTCGCGATCCTGTTCGAAGCGCTGTTCATCCTGACCGCAGTCGATGCCGGTACCCGTGCCGGTCGCTTCATGCTGCAGGACTTGCTCGGCTCCTTCGTGCCGGCGCTGAAACGCACCGAATCCTGGACCGCCAACCTGATCGCCACCGCCGGTTGTGTGGCGATGTGGGGCTGGTTGCTGTATCAGGGTGTGATCGACCCGCTGGGTGGCATCAACACCTTGTGGCCGCTGTTCGGTATCTCCAACCAGATGCTGGCCGGTATCGCGCTGATGCTCGGCACCGTCGTGCTGATCAAAATGAAACGCCAACGCTACGTCTGGGTGACCATGGTGCCAGCGGTCTGGCTGCTGATCTGCACCACCACCGCCGGCTTCATCAAGCTGTTCGACGCCAACCCGGCGATCGGCTTCCTGTCGCTGGCCAAAAAATACAGCGATGCGCTGGCCAACGGTCAGATCCTCGCCCCGGCCAAGGACATCACCCAGATGCAACACGTGATTTTCAACGCCTACACCAATGCAACGCTGACCGCGCTGTTCCTGTTCGTGGTGTTCAGTATCCTGTTCTATGCACTCAAGGTCGGCATTGCCGCCTGGGGTAAAAAAGAGCGTACGGATAAAGAATCGCCATTCCAGGCCTTGCCGGACGCGTAATCGAGGATTGCAGCATGTTCAATGACCTGAGTCGCCTCGGTAAATACCTCGGTCAGGCCGCGCGCCTGATGGTCGGCATGCCCGACTACGACAACTACGTCGAGCATATGCAGACCAAACACCCGGACAAACCGGTGATGAGCTACGAAATGTTCTTTCGGGAACGTCAGGAAGCCCGTTACGGTGGCAAGGGTGGGCCGAAGTGCTGTTGACCCGGTTGTCGGGTTAACAGCAATCCCTGTGGGAGCTAGCCTGCTGGCGATGGCGGCTGAACATTCAACATCACTGTTGATTGACAGTCCGCCATCGCTAGCAGGCTAGCTCCCACATTTGTTTTATGTTGTTTTCTAATTTTGTAAAGCAGGAGACTCCAGTTGTCCTCTCCCATCCCCGTTACGATCCTCAGCGGCTTCCTCGGCGCCGGCAAGACCACGCTGTTGCGCCACCTGCTCAAAGCCGAGCACGGCCTGAAAATCGCCGTGATCGAAAACGAATTCAGTGACGCCGGCATCGACACCCAACTGTTGGGCGACGAGCCGGTGCAGGTGATGACGCTGTCCAACGGCTGCGTCTGCTGCACCATCCACACCGACCTGACCAAGGCGCTCTACCTGTTGCTCGAACGCCTGGACAGTGGCGAAATCGCCTTCGACCGCCTGGTGATCGAGTGCACCGGCCTGGCGGATCCGGCACCGGTGGCACAAACCTTCTTCATCGACGAAGAACTGCGTGAGCGTTACATCCTCGACGGCATCATCACGTTGGTCGATGCAGCGCACGCCGACGTACACCTGACCCAAACCATCGCCCAGGCGCAGATTGGTTTTGCCGACCGCTTGCTGGTGAGCAAACGCGATCTGGTGGACGAGCCGACCTTCACCGCGTTGAGCGAGCGCCTGACCCGTATCAACCGTCGCGCGCCGATTCGCGTGGTCGACCACGGCCAGATCGATCTGGCCGAACTGCTCGATGTGCGCGGCTTCAACCTCAATGCCGACCTGGGGGGCGGCGTGAGTTTGCGCCCGGTCAGCAAAGCGCCTTCCATCGACCGCATTTCCAGCCTGGTGCTGCGCACCGACAAGCCGCTGGATATCGACAAGCTCAGCGAGTTCATGAACGAACTGCTGGAAGAACATGGCAAGCAGCTGCTGCGCTACAAAGGCGTGCTGAACATCCTTGGCGAGCCGCGGCGCATGGTGTTTCAGGGGGTGCTGAAGTTGTATGGCTTCGACTGGGACACGGAGTGGGCAGAGGGCGAGGCGCGGGAAAGTGTGATTGTGTTTATTGCCGATGAATTGCCGGAAGAGAAGATCCGCGAGGGGTTTGCGCGGGTGGCGGCGGATTGAATCGTTTCGTTCGTCAGTGATAACGCCTTCGCGGGCAAGCCTCGCTCCTACAGTCGGTGATATCCGTAGGAGCGAGGCTTGCCCGCGAAAGCGATCTAACCAGCAACACGATCCTGACTAAGCCCAAGTCCTGAGTTCAGCAATATTTCCTCAAGATCATCCAGGTGCCCGCTCAGCAGCGAGACTGCCTTCACCGCATCCCCACGCGCCACCGCATCCAGAATTGCGGAATGCACCCGCCAATCGCAATAACCCTCCGCCGATACATCAAACTGCGCAATCGCCAGTGAAGTCAGTGGCACCAGGCTGCCCAGAAAATGCGCCAACGGTGCATTCCCCGCCATTTCGGCCAGCTGCAGATGAAACGCCCCCGCCAACCTGATCGCCGAGCCATGCGCGGCACATTGGCGCTCGCGATCAATCAACCCACGCAGACACTTCAAGTCTTGCGCACGGGGCTGCTGGCACGCCAGCCGCACCACCGTGGTTTCGGTCAGCCGCCGCGCATGCAGCGTCTGCCGGACTTGCTCATGATCGAGCGCCGCGACTCGGGGGCGATGGTGAGTGCGCAACACGATGATCTGCTGATGGGACAGCTGCGTCAGCACCCCACGCATGTCACTGCGGCGAACGCCGAACATCTGCGCCAGGCTTTCTTCGGTAAAGCGACTGGCCGCATCGATGCGCTGTTCAAGAATGGCGTCGAAGACTCGCGAGTAGAGATCATCCGTCGGCGCGGGAAAGGGCAGGGCAACAAGAGTTTGCGCTGAAGCGAAGCTGTTCATGGCCTGTCTCCGGTTCCAAGAGGGTTCAACTGCCGAGGTTGTCGTCCGGGATATTCAATTCGATGCCCATCCGCTGGCCTTCGCGAAGAATGTGCCGACGCATTTCGGCACTCGCCAGGGCGCTGTTTTTGCTGCGGATCGCGCGTACTACGGCTTCGTTTTCTTCGAGGCGTTCGGCCAGATGCTCAGGTGAGTTGCGCAGCACCTCGGCGCTTTGCTTGAGGGCGTTGCTGGTCTGCTGTACCACGCTCTGGAAAATCGGGTTCGAGGTCAGCGTGAACAGCTCTTCGTGGAACGCGATGTAGGCGTTGACCCCGGCTTCGCTGTCGTTCGCCTCCAGGGCTTCGCGCATGTCCATCAGGGTCAGGCGCAATTGCCCGACTTCCTTGCTGCTGATCGACTGCGCCACCAGACCGACGATAAACGGCTCAAGGGTGTAGCGCAGTTGCAGCACGTCTTCCAGGCTCGCACCGGCCACTGCACTGTCGTGGCTTTGGCTGTCTGTCAGTTGGGCATCGAGCACCACCACGCCTTTGCCCGGCATCGAGCGCACCAGGCCGAGGGTTTCCAGGACGATGACCGCCTCGCGCAGGCTCGGACGGCTGATGCCCAGTTGCTCGGCCAGTTCACGTTGCCCCGGCAGCATCTCGCCGGAGCGCCATTGCCCACGGGCCAGCGCGGCACGAAGTTTTTCCACTACTGAATTTACGACGGTTGACGAGGTAATCACTGTTCGCTCCAAGTCGCGATAATGTGCCCGCCCATAGGCAGGCACACGTTGTTTAAAATTCCTGCTGGTGCGCGGGCGCGACCGGTTTTCGAGGCTGGAAGGTATAACCCACCTGACCGGAAAGCACCTTGTTTGCGCGTTGGATATCGATGTCTTTTTCCCATCGGGCGATGGCCACGGTGGCGACGCAGTTGCCAATCAGGTTGGTCAGCGCGCGGCCGATGCCCATGAACCAGTCCACCGCCAATACCAGCACCAGACCGACCACCGGAATCGCCGGGATGGCCGTCAGTGTCGCTGCCAGAATCACCAGCGCCGAGCCGGGAATCCCGTGAGCCCCTTTGGAGGTGATCAGCGACACCAGCAAAATGGTCAGCAAATCAGTCATGGCCAACGGCGTACCGGTGGCATTGGCGATGAACACAATGGCCAATGTCAGGTAGATCGAAAAACCGTCGAGGTTGAATGAGTAACCGGTGGGAATCACCAACCCGACCGTTGAACTGCCGATGCCCAGATGTTCGAGCTTGCGCATGATTTGCGGCAGCACGGCGTCGGACGACGCGGTGCCCATGACGATCATCAGTTCTTCGCGCAGGTATTTGAGCAGTGGCCACATGCGCAGGCCGGACAGGCGCATCACCAGGCCGAGAATCAGCGCCACGAACGCGACACACGTCAGGTAGAAAAGACCGACCAGGCTGCCCAGGTGTTGCAGGGAGTCCAGGCCATATTTGCTGGTGGTGAAGGCAATTGCGCCGAACACGCCGATCGGCGCCAGGCGCACGATCATGCCCATGATGCGGAAAATCACGTGGCTCAGCTCATTGATCAGCCGGGAAATGCCCGACGCGGCTTCGCCCACCAGGTTCAGTGCGCTGCCGAACAGCACTGAAAACAGCAGGACCTGCAGGATGTTGTTGTCGGCAAAGGCGCCGATCACCGAGGTCGGAATCAGGTCCATCAGGAACTGCGTAGTGGTGTGCATGTGCTGGCCGCGCTGGGCGATGTCGCCCATGTCGGCGGCAGACAGCTGCTCCAGATGAATGTTCGCGCCGCTGCCGATGCCGGTGCTGAAGGCGAACACCAGGCCAATCACCAGGGCGATGGTAGTCAGCACTTCGAAGTAGATCACCGATTTCAGGCCGATGCGCCCGACCTTCTTCAGGTCGCCGGCGCCGCTGATACCGCTGACCACCACGCAGAACACGATCAAGCCGATGAGCATCTTGATCAGTTTGATGAAGCCGTCGCCGAGGGGTTTGAGCTGGGCGGAGTATTCGGGAAGGGTCAGCCCGCAGACGATGCCGAGCACCAGTCCGAGAACCACTTGAAGGAAGATTGAACGCGAGCACCATCTGAGCATGGGAGGAATCCTGGTCGGTGTCCTGGCTGCCGTGCGCTGCGCGCATCAGATTCAGGACTTAATTATTGTGGTCTTACCGGTATGTCCAGTGCAGGCGCAGTCTACGCCGGATTTTTTTACGATTACAAGTGAAAACCTGGAAATTGGCATGACCGGTCTGACCAGCGAAGCTGGTTGTGTAGGAGCCGGCTTGCTGGCGATGGCGCCAGAAAGATCCCTGCAAGGCTCAAGAACAAGCGCTCCAGCCAGCCACCTCCTACAAAACGCAGGCGAAAAAAAACCGGCCATCACTGGCCGGTTTTTTCTAACTACGGTTTAACGGGCTGATTAAGCGCCGTACACCGGCAGCTTCTTGCAGATAGCCTTGACCTTCTCACGAACGGCGTCGATCACCGCTTCGTTGTTCAGGTCAGCCAGGATGTCGCAGATCCAGCCGGCCAGCTCTTTGCACTCTGCTTCCTTGAAGCCGCGAGTGGTCACTGCCGGAGTGCCGAAGCGCAGGCCGGAGGTGACGAACGGGGAGCGTGGATCGTTTGGCACGGAGTTCTTGTTCACGGTGATGAATGCTTTGCCCAGAGCGGCGTCAGCGTCTTTACCGGAGATTTCCTGCTTGATCAGCGACAGCAGGAACAGGTGGTTTTCAGTACCGCCGGAAACCACATCGAAACCGCGCTCGATGAAGACGCTGGCCATGGCCTGGGCGTTTTTCACCACTTGTTGCTGGTAAGCCTTGAACTCAGGCTGCAGCGCTTCCTTGAAGCAGATCGCTTTAGCAGCGATCACGTGCTCCAGCGGGCCACCCTGGGCGCCCGGGAATACTGCGGAGTTCAGCTTCTTCTCGATGTCGGCGTTGGCGCGAGCCAGGATCAGGCCGCCACGTGGACCGCGCAGGGTCTTGTGCGTGGTGGTGGTCACGACGTCAGCGAATGGCACCGGGTTCGGGTAGACGCCAGCGGCGACCAGACCGGCCACGTGGGCCATGTCGACGAACAGGTAGGCGCCAACCTTGTCAGCGATTGCGCGGAAGCGCGGGAAGTCGAGGATCTGCGAGTAGGCAGAGAAACCGGCCACGATCATTTTCGGCTTGTGCTCAACGGCCAGGCGCTCGACTTCGTCGTAGTCGATCAGGCCATTGGCGTCGATACCGTACTGAACGGCGTTGTACAGCTTGCCGGAGGACGAAACGCTGGCACCGTGGGTCAGGTGACCACCGTGAGCCAGGCTCATGCCCAGGATGGTGTCGCCAGCTTGCAGCAGGGCCAGGTAAACGGCGCTGTTGGCTTGCGAACCGGCGTGCGGCTGAACGTTGGCGTAATCGGCGCCGAACAGTTCTTTGGCACGGTCGATGGCCAGTTGCTCAACGACGTCAACGAACTCGCAACCACCGTAGTAGCGCTTGCCCGGGTAGCCTTCGGCGTACTTGTTGGTCAGTACCGAGCCTTGAGCTTCCATCACCGCAGGGCTGGTGTAGTTTTCCGAAGCGATCAGCTCGATGTGTTCTTCCTGGCGCTGAGCTTCTTGCTCCATGGCGGCAAAAAGATCGGCGTCGTACTTGGCAATAGTCAAATCACGGCTGAACATGGCGGTCCTCAAGGATCGGGGCAGAAAAGGGGGGCATTCTAACCCAATGGGATTTAGATGGCATATGAAAGGGCATCATGTCGCAGACAAGTGGTGTTCATGCAGGAATCGGCGGCGATCGTGCCGGCCTCTTCGCGGGCAAGCCTCGCTCCTACAGTCGGTGATATCCGTAGGAGCGAGGCTTGCCCGCGAAGGGGTCATCTGCAGCACTACAAATTTCAATCGAACATGAACAACGCATCATTACTGAACTGCGCTTCAAACCGTCCCGCCGGCATCGGCCGCCCGAACAGGTAACCCTGAACCTCATCACAGCCATGTTCACGCAGGAAGTCCAGCTGCTCATGGGTTTCCACACCCTCGGCGATCACCGCCAGGTTGAGGCTGTGGGCCATGGCGATGATCGCCCGGGCGATCTGCGCATCTTGTTCACCCGACGGCAAGCCATCGACAAAGGTTCGGTCGATCTTCAGCACGTCGATCGGGAACTGCTTGAGGTAGTTGAGCGACGAATAACCGGTGCCGAAGTCGTCGACCGCGATGCTCAGCCCGAGGTTTTTCAGCCCGGCCAGAATCTGCATCGCCTCGCTGACTTCGCGCATCAGGATACTTTCGGTCAGCTCCAGCTCCAGGCACGCCGGTGGCAGGCCTGTTTCCTTGAGGATGGTGGCGATTCGCGTGCCGAGCTGGCCGTCGGAGAACTGCCGGGCAGAGATGTTGACCGATACCTTCGGTACCCGCACCTTGGCCTGATGCCAGGTCTTGAGCTGACGGCAGGCCTCGCTGATCACCCAGTCGCCGACGTCCACCACCAGGCCCAGTTCTTCGAGCACCGGAATGAAATCCCCCGGCGGCACCAGGCCACGGCGGGGATGACGCCAGCGCAGCAAGGCTTCGGCACCGGTCAGGCGTTTGCCGTCGCCGCTGAATTGCGGCTGGTAGTACAGAACGAATTCGTTCTGTTCCAGGGCGTGACGCAAGTCGCTTTCCAGCTCCAGGCGCTCGAGGGCACTGGCGTTCATGTCCGCCTGATAGAACTGGAAGTTGTTCTTGCCGCGTTCCTTGGCGTGGTACATCGCGGTGTCGGCGTTCTTCATCAGCTGACTGAGTTCGTTGCCGTCCTGCGGACTCAGGGCGATGCCGATACTGGCGGTGACGAAGAATTCGCGGCCTTCAAGCACGAACGGTTTCACCAGGCTGGCGAGAATCTGTTCGGCCACGTGAATCGCTCGATTGAGGGCGATTTCACGGTTGGCCCGCGGTTGCAGGAGCAAGGTGAATTCGTCGCCGCCCATACGCGCCACGGTGTCGTCGTCATCGACGCAACCGAGCAGGCGCGTGGCCATTTCCTTGAGCATGCGATCGCCGGCGGCGTGGCCCAGGGAGTCGTTGATCGGCTTGAAACGGTCGAGGTCGAGGAACATCAGCACCACCCAGGACTTCTGCCGTTCCGCCGATTGCAGCGCAGTGTGCAGGCGGTCCTGGAACAGCGTGCGGTTGGGCAGGTGCGTCAGGGCGTCGTAATAGGCGAGGCGGTGAATCCGTTGTTCACTGGCCTTGCGCTCGCTGATGTCGCTGAAGAAACACACGTAACTGGCCAGATCGCCTTCATCGTCGAGCACCGCCGTGATGCCGACCCACGCCGGGTAATGCTCGCCGTTACGACGCCTGAGCCAGACTTCGCCTTCCCAGGTGCTGTGCTGATTCAATTGCTTGAGCACATAGCGCAGGTGCGCTTCCTGCTGCTCGTCGACGGTCAGCATGTTCGGCAACTGGTCGAGCACTTGCTCCACCGCATAGCCGCTCACGCGACTGAACGCTTCGTTGGCCTGCACGATATAGCCTGCCGGGTCGGTGATCAGGATCGCCGACGTCGAGTGTTCGAATACCGTGGCCGCCATGCGCAGGTCTTTCTCGGCGCGGCGTTGCTGGCTGATGTCGCGACCGACACCGAGCACGCCTTCGAAGGCACCGTGTTCGTCCCAGACCAGCACCAGCCGCAACTCGATCGGAATCTTGCGCCCATCGGCACGCAGGCAGTCGAACAGGAACAGTTGGGTCTGCACCTGGCTGCGCAACAGCGCCAGTTGGTCGGGTTTGCCCAGCGCTTTGCTGACGCGGTCCATCAGGTTGTAGATGCCGGTCAACTGTTGCGGGTTGGCGATGGTCGACTGCCAGCCGTTCTGGAAAATCCAGTCGGTGTCGTAGCCCAGCACGGCTTGCACCGACGGGCTGACGTAGTTGAGCGAGAGCTTGCTGTCGGTGGAGAAAATCACGTCGCTGATGCTTTCGGCGAGCATCCGGTAGCGCTGCTCGCTGTCGCGCAGGGACTCACTGGCCTCGATCTGCTCGGTGATGTCCTTGGCCACGCCGATGATCCGTGTGACCTGGTCGTGTTTGTCCCGCGCCAGCGCCTGTTCACGAATATCGAAACGCCGCCATTTGCCGTTGCGGTGACGGAAGCGCAGTTGGCATTGCAGCAATTGCGTATAGCCCGCGTGCCGCTGGGTCTGTCGCGCGCGGTGGTAGTGGTCGGCATCTTCGGGGTGCAGCAGGATTTCCCAGAAGTACTCGCCCATCTGGTGCAGCTCGGTGCGGTTGTAACCGAGTGTCTGGCCCAGGTGGTGGTTGCTGAAGATCATGCGCTGGCTGATCACGTCCTGGACGTACAAATGATCCGGCACGGTGCGCACCACGTCGGACCAGAACCCTTCACGCTCAAGCAGCGACAGTTCGATGAGCTTGCGACTGGTGATGTCGCTGATGCTCAGGATCACCGCTTTATAGTCGTCCTGGTTTTCCGGCAGGCGCATCACCAGCCACAGGTGCTGATCGCGGCCATTGGCGTCTTGCAGTTTTATTTCCAGCTCGAACTGTTTCTGCTGATTGAGTACCGCTTCGAGCACTTGATTGCCGATGGCGGTGCCATCCAGCGGATTGCCGTCGATCAGCAACTTCCAGGCTTGCTCGCAGGAATTGACGTTGAGCAGTTGCAGGGCGACCTGGTTGACCTCGGTGATGCGCAGCTCCTGCAACAGTTGCTGGCGCTGTTCCGGGGTTTCCAGCCAGGCTTGCAGGTGTTCGGTGCTGATCAACTGGTTTTTGTCGAAGACGTTCTTGAGACCCGACACATCGAGCACACACAGGGCGACGCCGGTGCCTTCGAAAATATCCTGATAGCGCCGGCGACCTTCACTCACCTGGCGCTGACGACGGCGTATGTTCAACAGGGCGATCAGCGGCAGCAGAGAGAGCGCCAGCCCCAACAGGCATTTACCGATAAACGCCGGCAGCAGTTCTTCGATCACACGTTGCCGGTCGAACAACCCGCGCAGTTGCCAGTCGCTGCCGGTCAGGGGGACCGTCAGCACGCTGTTGGCCACATCATTTGCGGTCAGCTCGCTCGGCTTGGCCAGGGGCTGTGAATCATCGCGGCTGATGACCTGGTGATTGACGCGGTTTTCCACCAGCCACATTGGGCGGATACCGGCCTCGCCTGGTTTGGTCAATGACGAGAAAAAGCTCGGCGTCAGGCGCAGGACCCAGTAGCCCCGAGAGCTGCCGCTGGCTTGATGCAGCAACAGGTGCACCAGCGAACCGTTATCGGCGTTGCTGAAATAATGTGCCTGGGTACGGCTGCGGCGTACCAGCTCGACGAGGTAGTCGGCGTCGTCGCTGTCGGCGGTGGTGTCGCTGATGACTTTCCCTGAGGGGCTCAACAACGCGAGGCTGCGCAGGTCGGGCAAGGACTTTTGCAGCTTGCGCAGCAGCTCCTGCTGTTCGTCGGCGCTTTGCGGCTGTTCGACGATCGGTAGCAGGTTGAGGGCGATCTGCGCATTGAGCGACATGTTCAGGCTGACTTGTGCAGCCAGATCGGCGGTGTAGTCGATGGTGTATTGGCGCTGGTTTTTCTGGGTTTCGCGCAGCTGATCCAGCAGTTGCCAGAACAGCAACGCGAGCAGCAAAAGCACGAGTGTCGCCAGCGCGCCCTTTAATGTTCCGCGCAGGGGGGAACCGGACACAGCAGTCGGTGCACGGGTGGTCAAGGGCGGAGTGACATTAGACAAACTGTAATCCTGCGATTTAGCTGGACTGGCGCGACGTGCACTATAAGCCGGACGCCCGGAGGGCGGCTAGCATGCCTTGAGTTGTGGCAAAGTGCCAGACCCTCCCGGCTGGACTGCCTTCTGTCAATAAGGTAGCTTTGCCGGTTACGCGGGAGCGTTCCAGCTCCTAGAATCAGGTTTTTTCAGCGCGCAGCATTGATACCTATCAGTCGTCGACGCGCACGGCCTGGCCGGGCATCGCCTGCGCTCCAATCATTCATCTGTCACTGACCCAAGGTTCTCCATGGCTCAATACGTCTTCACCATGCATCGGCTGGGTAAAGTTGTTCCGCCGAAGCGGGAAATCCTGAAAAACATTTCGCTGTCCTTCTTCCCCGGCGCCAAGATCGGCGTGCTCGGCCTCAACGGTTCGGGTAAATCCACGCTGCTGAAAATCATGGCCGGCGTCGACACCGAGTTCGAGGGCGAAGCCCGTCCGATGCCGGAGTTGAACATCGGCTACCTGCCACAGGAACCGATCCTGGACCCGACCAAGACCGTGCGTGAAGTGGTCGAGGAAGCGGTCAGCGTGATCAAGAACGCCCAGGCACGCCTGGACGAGGTCTACGCGGCTTACGCTGATGAAGATGCCGACTTCGACAAACTGGCCGCCGAACAGGCCAAGCTCGAAGCCATCCTGCAAGCCAGCGACGGTCACAACCTGGATCGCCAACTGGAAGTCGCCGCCGATGCGCTGCGCCTGCCGGCCTGGGATGCCAAGGTCGAATTCCTTTCCGGTGGTGAAAAGCGTCGTGTGGCCCTGTGCCGCCTGCTGCTGTCCGCACCGGACATGCTGCTGCTCGACGAACCGACCAACCACCTGGACGCCGATTCCGTCGCCTGGCTGGAACACTTCCTCCACGACTTCCCGGGCACTGTCGTTGCGATCACGCACGACCGTTACTTCCTGGACAACGTTGCTGGCTGGATCCTCGAGCTCGACCGCGGCGCCGGTATCCCGTACGAGGGCAACTATTCGGGTTGGCTTGAAGCCAAGTCCGATCGTCTCGCTGCCGAATCCAAGCAGCAGTCGGCCCACGAAAAAGCCATGAAGGAAGAACTGGAGTGGGTGCGCAAAGGCGCCAAGGCCCGCCAGTCCAAATCCAAGGCACGTCTGCAACGCTTCGAAGAAATGCAATCGCAGGAATTCCAGAAGCGTTCGGAAACCAACGAGATCTACATCCCGGCCGGTCCGCGCCTGGGTGACAAGGTCATCGAGTTCAAGAACGTTTCCAAGGGCTATGGCGATCGCGTGCTGATCGACAACCTGTCGTTCTCCATGCCTAAAGGCGCCATCGTTGGCGTGATCGGCGGTAACGGTGCCGGTAAGTCGACGCTGTTCCGCATGCTGATGGGCAAGGAACAACCGGATTCGGGCAGCATCGAAGTCGGCGAAACCGTGCAACTGGCCTGCGTCGATCAGAGCCGCGAAGACCTGGACGGCAGCAAGACTGTGTTCCAGCAAATCTCCGACGGTTCGGATCAGATCCGCATCGGCAACTACGAGATCCCGTCGCGTACCTACGTCGGTCGCTTCAACTTCAAGGGCGGCGATCAACAGAAGTTCGTCAAGGACCTGTCCGGTGGTGAGCGCGGTCGCTTGCACCTGGCCCTGACCCTGAAAGAGGGCGGCAACGTCCTGCTGCTCGACGAACCGTCCAACGACCTCGACGTTGAAACCCTGCGTTCCCTGGAAGAAGCCCTGCTGGACTTCCCGGGCGCCGCCATTGTGATCTCTCACGATCGGTGGTTCCTTGACCGCGTCGCGACGCACATCCTGGCGTACGAAGACGATTCGCAAGCGGTGTTCTTCGAAGGTAACTACACCGAGTACGAAGCCGACCGCAAGAAACGCCTCGGCGAAGCGGCTTCCCAGCCGCATCGTGTACGGCACAAGAAACTGGCCTGATTTCGGGTTGGTTGCATGAAAAAACGGAGCCTTCGGGCTCCGTTTTTTTTTCGCATTTTTTCAGGTGTACCGAGGTGCATTCATCGCGAGCAAGCTTTGCTCCTACAGGGGGACGCGATCAACTGTAGGAGCAAAGCTTGCTCGCGAAAGCGGAATCACTACTGGTGCATGATCCAATTTGTGAATCCCTTTTTAGGTGCGAAATCAGCCTGAAAATGGAGGTTATTTATATCCTGCGCACCATTTAATTTCATAAACGCGACATTTTGCTCTATTACTGTGCGCACTCCGTTTGCTAAAGTCCGGCCCAATCTCTTCCAACGACAATAAATTTGCCGAGACTTTTCCATGATCGAATCCGTCGAAACCTTCCTTGCCCGACTGAAAAAACGCGACCCGGACCAACCTGAATTCCACCAGGCCGTCGAAGAGGTCCTGCGCAGTCTGTGGCCATTTCTCGAAGCCAATCCGCATTACCTGACCTCCGGCATTCTGGAGCGGATCTGCGAGCCGGAGCGGGCGATTGTGTTCCGCGTTTCCTGGGTCGACGATCACGGCAAGGTGCAGGTCAATCGCGGTTTCCGCATCCAGATGAACAGCGCGATCGGTCCGTACAAGGGCGGCTTGCGTTTCCATCCTTCGGTGAACCTCGGCGTACTGAAATTCCTCGCCTTCGAACAAACCTTCAAAAACTCCCTGACCTCGTTGCCCATGGGCGGTGGCAAGGGTGGCTCGGACTTCGACCCGAAAGGCAAAAGCGACGCGGAAGTCATGCGCTTCTGCCAGGCCTTCATGAGCGAGTTGTACCGCCACATCGGTGCAGACGTTGACGTGCCGGCTGGCGACATCGGCGTCGGTGCCCGCGAGATCGGTTTCCTGTTCGGCCAGTACAAGCGCCTGAGCAACCAGTTCACCAGCGTGCTGACCGGCAAGGGCCCGAGCTATGGCGGCAGCCTGATTCGTCCGGAAGCCACCGGTTTCGGCTGCGTGTACTTCGCCGAGGAAATGCTCAAACGCAGCGGTGAAGCCGTCGAAGGCAAGCGCGTAGCGATCTCGGGTTCCGGTAACGTTGCGCAGTACGCGGCGCGCAAGGTCATGGACCTGGGCGGCAAGGTGATTTCGCTCTCGGACTCCGAAGGCACGCTGTACTGCGAAGCGGGTTTGACCGAAGAACAGTGGCTGGCACTGTTGGAGCTGAAAAACGTCAAGCGTGGACGGATCAGCGAGCTGGCCACGCGTTTCGGCCTGGAGTTCCGTGCGGGTCAGTGCCCGTGGGATCTGGCGTGCGACATCGCGCTGCCCTGCGCCACTCAAAACGAACTGGATGCCGATGCCGCGCGCACGTTGCTGCGCAACGGCTGCATCTGCGTGGCGGAAGGCGCGAACATGCCGACCACCCTGGAAGCCGTGGACCTGTTTATCGAGGCCGGGATTCTGTTCGCGCCGGGCAAGGCGTCCAACGCCGGCGGTGTCGCGGTGAGCGGGCTGGAGATGTCGCAGAACGCCATGCGTCTGCTGTGGACCGGCGGGGAAGTGGACAGCAAGCTCCACGGGATCATGCAATCGATCCACCATGCGTGCGTGCATTACGGCGAAGAGAACGGCCGCATCAACTACGTCAAAGGCGCGAACATTGCCGGTTTCGTCAAAGTCGCCGACGCCATGCTCGCCCAGGGCGTGGTTTAAGCCGGTTCGATGCGGATGATTTCGATCGTCTGATCGCCCGCCGGGCGTTGCCACAGCACCTCGTCGCCGAGTTGCGCCCCAAGCAATGCCCGGCCCAGCGGTGAACCCCAGTTGATCAGGCCCGCAGACGCGTCGGCCTGGTCTTCACCGACCAATTGCACGGTTTGCTCGGTGCTGTGCTCGTCGGCGAAGGTCACGCGGCTGCCGATCTGCACCTTTTGCGTTGAACTGGCGGCGGTTACGACTTGAGCGCTTTGCAGGCGCTGATTGAAGTAGCGCAAATCCCGCTCAAGGTCCACCAGGCGTTGCTTGTCGGCCTGCTCGCCTTTGGCCGATTGTTCATTGTGCAATTGTTGCAACCCGGCAACTTTTGCCTGCAACTGGGCAAGGCCTGCGGGCGTGACGTAATTGGGCTGCGTGCTGACCTGCCGTTCGACGGGCTGATCAACTTGCGCGGCGGCGTTATCTTCATTGACGAAGGCGCGACTCATGGTTTCCTCCCGTTACAGGGTTTAGGCCATGGTCACAGGCTTTTAGTTTCGGCGGATGTCTGTCAGCGACTCATTGCGAGCGAAACGCACGGGCGGCGTCCTGATCTTTCTGCTGTTGCCAGGCTTTTTCACGTTCGTCCCAATGGTGGCTACGATAGTCCTCGCGGTCTTCGCTTTCGCGCATGGCCTGGCATTGGCGGAAGCCATCGCTCCAGCCTTCGGCGTATGGCTTGTCCTTGAGATACCGCGGCACGTTCTTGCGAAATTCACCGGTGATCGCCCCGGCAGCCTGTCGACCACTGCTGCAGCCGTCATCGAAACCATCGGCGAAGGCCGGAGGATAACCCTTGGCAATCAGGTCTTCGTGAGTCGTCTGGCAACCCGCGCACAACAGCAACACACCCATCACACCCACACAACGCCACATCTCGGACTCCCGGCCGTTCAACGGCCTATGGTTCAAGTCTAGAAGTGCATTCGTGAGACCTTCGTGAAAGACCTGTGATGAATCCGTTGAACAACACAGATCCCTTGTAGGAGCCGGCTTGCCGGCGATCGCATCGACACGGTCGCTCAGCTACACCGCAATGACGCCATCACCTGTAGGAGCCGGCTTGCTGGCGATGGCATCAACACGGTCGTTCAGTTACGCCGCGGTGATGCCATCGTCGGAACGCCGCCCGCAGCAAGCCGGCTCCTACAGGTCAGTAGTGATACCACTTCAGCTCAAGCATCACTTCATTCTCAGGTGTGGCCAGATGGCTGAATTCGCGCTGGGCGCTCAGACGCAGACCCAGGTTGCGCGACAATTCCCACTGCTGGTTCAGACTCAAACTACGGCGCACTTCGCCATTGGTGAAGAAATCCCCCTTGGCCTCCAGGCTGAAATTCCCCAGCGGATTCTTCCATAGCACACCGCTGTTGAAACCCGCCGCCGGGGCGATGAAACCGGCGAAGTCGTTATTGTGTTCGACGCGCACGGTGCCCAAGGCAAAACCGAGCATGTCATCGCCCAGTTGCCACGTGCCGCCACCACCGCCGTTGACATGGCTGACGAGGGTTTCATCGTCATGTTTGCCCGGCACCCGCTCCAGGCCGCCGGTGACCTGCCACGACAGCGGTTGCAGCAGCTCGTTGCGCGGGGTCAGGGAGCGAATGGTCGCCAGATCCAGTTGCTGCAACTGCCACTGATTGCCTTCGTACTGGCGCAGTTTCATCTGCAGGATTTCGATCTGCGCGCCGAGGGGAAAGCTTTCCGAGTTGTCGTTGAGATCGTGATACGCCATGCGCAGGCCATATTCGCCAAAGGCCTTGTCGCCCCGGGTGCCGAGGCCGGCCTGCCAGGTGCGCGATTCATGGCCATCTTCGGGCAAGCCCGGTTGCGGGATGTCCAGCTCCGGCGCCGGGTTCTGGTTGATCGCCCGCAGCAATTCAAAACTGCGCTGAGCCCGCTGCGGGTCGCGTTCCTGGCCGTTGGCGCGGTAGCGTTCGAGCCGGTAAGCCGCGTCGATGATCAGTGCCTGACGCTCGCGCGATTGCGCCTTGAACGCCGGCTCCTGCAACTGTTTCTGGTCGGCGCTGACTTTCAGTACCCACTGCTGCTCTTCAGGATTCAACGGTTCGGCGCGGCTCAGCAGTTCACGTTCGCGGGACGGCCGATACTGAATGGACTCCACCAGGCCGGCTTCTTTTACCGCTTTGACCGTGTCGGTGGGGATGGCGGTCAGCGGGAATTGTTCGGTCAGGCGCAGGCTTGGACGCGCCACTTGCAGCAGTTCCAGCAGGCGATAGGAGCAGTTTTCGTCGAAGAAGAAATAGTCGAACTGGATCTGCTTGAGTTCCCAGACGTGCTCGACCATGCGCTCGGTTTCCTGCTGCGTCAGGTTCAGCCGGTATTCCCACAGGTCACGATTTTCGAGGCTGCGGTATTCCGAGAGTTTTTCCTGATACGGCACCAGCGCAAACAGGCCCGGGTAGCCGCCCATCAAACCTTTCCAGGCGTAGAGAATGCTGTTGTCGGAACCTTCGATGTAGGCGCCGAAGTTGATGGCGTAGCTGAGCAATGACGTCTTGTCGCTCTGCACATCCGCCTGATCGATGCGCAGCAGCGTGTGGCCGAACATCGATGACGGACTGTTCAAGTAGGCTGCCGGGAAAATCATTACCGCGCTGTGGGGCGAGACATCCTTGAACCATTGCTTGAATTCGGCACAGTCCAGGGCCGGCAAATCAGTCAGGTTGAGTTGCGCCTTGAGCCAGCGGGTACGCGCCGGGTAGACACATTGCGCATGCTTTTCGCCGGCACTGGCCGGTGCGTACAGCGCCTGTACGGTGGCCGCCAGTTCGTGGTCGGGGTGTTCGTTGCCATCGGGCGCCAGAAAGAACTTCCTGTCGCTGACATAGCTGCGCCAGCCACCGAGCTTGGCGGTTTCGTAATGCCCCAGGGAAATCCAGAAGGGGTCGTTGGCCAGTTGCTGCAAACGTTGATTGTCGATGTGAGGCGCGGCGGACAGCGGGGCGCAGACACAGAGCGCCAGCCAGGCAAGGCGTTTGAACATAGTGGGCAACTTAAGTCGAAAAAAATAAAGACCCAGCGCGGTAGACACCGTCAATGTAGGAGCTGGCTTGCCAGCGATGGTCTCAAAGGCGCCGTGTTTATCCAGTAAGCACGCGTCATCGTTAACGATCATCGCTGGCAAGCCAGCTCCTACAGTTAAACAGGATTACCAAAGAGGGCAGGTCCAAAAAATAAAACCCGCTCCCCGAAAGGAGCGGGCGGGTCGAGCTTAAGCTTGAGTTGCGTACTTGGCCAGACGAGGATCGGCCTTCAAAACGGCCAGGGTGTTGGTATGCACATCTTCTGCAGTCACGTCAGCCTTGCTGAAGATCTGCTGGAAGTGCTCGTGAGTCACAGCCGCGAAATGCGCACGGTCTTCCGGCGCCACACCCAGTACCACGGCGTAGGTCGTCAGCGCTTCGCCGTTACCTTTAGCCATGTCTTCGGACAGCTCGTTCATCATGCCATTCATGGCAAACCAGGATTTGCCGCCATAAGTCAGCGACGCATTAGTCGCGCAACCGTTGGTACCAGAGGTCATACCGAACGTTGCGTTGCCGGAAGTGCCGTTGGTGGTGGATGCCAGGAAGTGAGCCGGGGTGCCACGCTGACCTTCGAACAGCATGTTGCCCCACCCGCAATCCGGGCCGCCTGGCGCCTGTGCCATAGCGTTGATGGATACAGCGGTGAAGAGAGTACCGAGAAGAATCCGTTTCATAGCTTTGTTCTCTTTATGTGCGTACCAATGGACAAGGGTTCTGGCCCGGCTCTGTACGAAAACTGCCTGCGCGACGATCAGGCTGCGTTGAAAATAGACTCGGAATGCTCATGTGGGTCCCCCACACTCCGCTTCCTCATCTGTTTTCGCCTTGCCTGATCGCCGCTCGGCGAGTTTTCGTACAGACCACTACGGCGCCAGTGGGCCGGTTATTGTTCCAGCCGCGCAGCTTGGAGTTTAGGCACGTTCCAAGGGTTCCGTTACTTTTTACGAAACATTCGTTGAAAACATTGATTTAGACCCGGCCCGCCTGGGGATGCCCGTTTGGCTATGCTTTGGCGAAAGGCGCGCCTTGCAAGTGGGGTATGGGCAGCGCCAGAATGCCGCTATCTGCCCCGCCTGATGTAAGGAAGCCCGATGCCTGATCCTGTTGCTGCCAGCTTGCGTCTAGCGCCCGAAGCGCTGACCCGTCCGTTTTCCGCTGAACAGTTCAGCTTCTCTACCACCAATGATCTGGAGCCCTTCCGCGGTGTGCTTGGCCAGGAACGTGCGGTCGAAGCCTTGCAGTTTGGTGTGGCCATGCCACGCCCCGGTTACAACGTATTCGTCATGGGCGAGCCTGGCACTGGCCGGTTTTCGTTCGTCAAACGCTACCTGAAGGCCGAAGGCAAGCGCCTGCAGACCCCAGCCGACTGGGTCTACGTCAACAATTTCGATGAGCCCCGCGAGCCGCGCGCCCTGGAATTGCCATCGGGCACGGCCGGCGCGTTCATCGGTGATATCAACGCTTTGATCGACAACCTGCTGGCGACCTTCCCGGCGGTATTCGAACATCCGTCTTATCAGCAGAAAAAAAGCGCCATCGACCGCGCCTTCAACCAGCGCTACGACAAGGCGCTGGACATCATCGAGCGCCTGGCGCTGGAAAAAGAAGTCGCGCTGTACCGTGACGCGAGCAACATCGCGTTTACCCCGATGAGCGAAGGCAAGGCGCTGGATGAAGCGGAATTCGCCCAGTTGCCGGAAGCCGATCGCGAACGTTTCCACGAAGACATCTCCGGCCTGGAAGAGCGTCTGAACGAAGAACTCGCCAGCCTGCCGCAGTGGAAGCGCGAGTCGAGCAATCAGCTGCGCCACCTCAACGAAGAAACCATCACCCTGGCCTTGCAGCCGTTGCTGTCGCCGTTGTCGGAAAAATACGCCGAGAACGCGGCGGTGTGCGGTTACCTGCAAGCCATGCAGGTTTACTTGCTGAAAACCGTGGTCGAGCAATTGGTCGACGACAGCAAGGTCGATGCGGTGGCGCGCAAGATGCTGGAAGAGCAATACGCGCCAAGCCTGGTGGTCGGTCACTCGGCCAGCGGCGGTGCACCGGTGGTGTTCGAGCCGCACCCGACCTACGAAAACCTGTTTGGCCGCATCGAATACAGCACCGATCAGGGCGCGCTCTACACCACGTATCGCCAGTTGCGACCGGGCGCGCTGCACCGCGCGAACGGCGGTTTCCTGATCCTTGAAGCCGATAAAATGCTCAGCGAGCCGTTCGTATGGGATGCGCTCAAGCGCGCCCTGCAATCGCGCAAACTGAAAATGGAATCACCGCTGGGTGAGCTGGGGCGTCTGGCCACCGTGACCCTGACACCGCAACACATTCCGTTGCAGGTCAAAGTCGTCATCATTGGTGCCCGGCAGTTGTATTACACGCTGCAAGACCTCGATCCGGACTTCCAGGAGATGTTCCGCGTTCTGGTGGACTTCGACGAAGACATCCCGATGGTCGACGAAAGCCTGGAGCAGTTCGCCCAGTTGCTCAAAACCCGTACCTCCGAAGAAGGCATGGCACCGCTGACCGCCGATGCGGTGGCGCGTCTGGCGACCTACAGCGCGCGTCTGGCCGAGCACCAGGGGCGTTTGTCGGCGCGGATCGGTGACTTGTTCCAACTGGTCAGCGAGGCGGATTTCATTCGTCACCTGGCCAGCGATGAAATGACCGACGCCGGCCACATCGAGCGTGCGCTCAAGGCCAAGGCCACCCGCACCGGGCGCGTTTCGGCGCGGATTCTCGATGACATGCTGGCCGGGATCATCCTGATCGACACCGATGGCGCGGCCGTGGGCAAGTGCAACGGGCTGACGGTACTGGAAGTCGGGGATTCGGCGTTTGGTGTCCCGGCGCGGATTTCCGCCACGGTGTACCCGGGTGGCAGCGGCATTGTCGACATCGAGCGTGAGGTCAACCTCGGCCAGCCGATTCACTCCAAAGGCGTGATGATCCTCACCGGGTATCTGGGCAGCCGTTACGCTCAGGAATTCCCGTTGGCAATTTCCGCGAGCATCGCCCTGGAGCAGTCCTACGGTTATGTCGATGGCGATAGTGCGTCGTTGGGCGAGGCGTGCACGTTGATTTCGGCGTTGTCGAAAACGCCGCTCAAGCAATGCTTTGCAATCACCGGCTCGATCAACCAGTTCGGCGAAGTGCAGGCGGTGGGCGGGGTCAACGAGAAGATCGAAGGCTTCTTCCGCCTCTGCGAAGCCCGCGGGCTGACCGGTGAGCAGGGGGCGATCATTCCTCACGCCAACGTGGCGACGCTGATGTTGGACGAGAAGGTGCTGGCGGCGGTGCGCGCAGGGCAATTCCACGTTTACGCAGTACGCCAGGCTGACGAAGCGCTGAGCCTGTTGGTCGGCGAGCCTGCCGGTGCGCCGGATGAAAATGGCGAATTCCCAGAAGGCAGCGTGAATGCGCGGGTGGTGGAGCGCTTGCGGGTGATCGCGGAAATGATCAGCGAAGAAGACCTGAAAGAAGCCGAGAAAGAAGCGGCACAGGAAGCGTTGGTCGAAGCCAAGCCGGCCTGACACAGAGGAGTCCCTGTAGGAGCGAGGCTTGCCCGCGAAGAACGATAACGCGGTTATTCCGGCAAACCGCGTCATGGCTTTCGCGGGCAAGTCGGATCGCCGCACCGCTCGCTCCTACAAGTGCCATCACTCTGACGTCAATATTCACACAATGACCATTCGGCGCCTTCTGGTCTCAGTTGGCGTGCGGGCCTGACTTTTCTTCTATTCTCAGCTCAAGGACATCGACAGTAATCACTGGATCGAGACAGTTCTCCCGTGGGAGCTGAATACCGGATCTACCGAGGGTCGCCGCCATGTCGCGCAACCTCTGCCTCACCCGTCAATGCCTGGGCCTTGTGACCCGTATCGAATGTGCCATCAAGCCATTGGCTGGTGATACGGGCATGTGGACTTTGCTTTTCGCCGCCGGAATGGCCGGCGAACAACCCTCAGCCATCAAAGCCCAAGGCCCGTTTCCTGGGCCCTTCGCGGCTGAATCGATCCTCGACACCATCGTTGAAAGCCTGACGTTGCATGGCTATGAACTGGCCGATGACCCGCAAATCTGGTGCCTGCACCTGCAAGCCCAGCTACGGGAAATCAATGGTGGGCGCTGCCGCAACATGGGCGGCTTCGAGTTCCGCCCCGATCACTGAGACGACTATTGGGCGAGGCTGGACGTATCAGCCTTGTCGAGTTTGACCTCGAATCCATATTGCACCGTGGTGAGATCGGTTCGCTGATAGGTTTCCAGCTGCGCTGGCTGGCCGTAGAAGTAATGCACGCTGAATAACGCCGGGCCCTGCGCACTTGCATCGTGAATGACCGAAAGAATCTCCTTGAGATAGTGGCCGCTGTCGTCCCTGGCGAAAAAGCGCCAGTCCTGGGCGGGGAACAGCTTCAGATCAACCACCAGTGCATTGCCTTTCAGTTCCAGGCCTTTGGGCAGCCGGTCTGTTTCAAGTGTCTGCTTGTCGACGGTGGCCAGGAACAGCGGCATGGAACCCACCGCAAACGCCGGCGTTTGTGCGAACAGGTTCAGGTCATAAGTGATGATGCCGCGCAGGGGATCGACCTGGTAAGCCTCGGGCGGCAGTTCGATCGGCTCGTCGCGTTGACCGCTGCTGTCCTCGGTAAAGAAACTGACCGGGCTATCGCCAGGGCTGAAGGACGTGCCGAGCAGTTCATCGTTGAAGCTTCGGGTGTGATCGAACTCGATGCGCGCCGCGCTCGGGTCGTCCACCGATTGGCGGATGCTGACGCTCTTCTTCAGTTGCTCCTCGCTGAGCGTTGCGCCTTTGAGCCAGGTCGGTGCCTGATCGTCGTACACGACCACGGGTAAAGTCAGTGGCTGGATGGTTTTTGCCGTGGTGTGTTGATCGAAGCGACGGATCGGCAGGTCCAGGTCCTTGCGCGTGACCGTGGCCGCCGAAAAGTCCAGCAGGCTGACTTCAAGGGTCTCGATCGGGCCGTTGAAATACACCTTGGAGTAATGCCTGGTTTGTTGCTTCTCAAACGCGCGTTGTTCTTCATCGAGCTGCCTTTCGAAGGCTTCGCTCCAGCTCTTCTGCTGTTGCATTTTCGCCAGTTGTTTCTGGTAGAAGGCAATTTGCGCGGCGGTTTGGTTGATCGAGCCCGAGCGTGAGAGAAATTGCCCGGTGGCGTCCCTGGCCTGGACGACCGACGGGTTGAAGGGTATCTCGCTGACTTCCGGGGCCAGCGGCGCGCTGTTGCTGAACTCGATTTCGGCGTAGTTGTTTGTCAGCTTCAGCAGCGTGACGCTCAGGTTGTCATTGCTGCGAGTCTGGCCGACGTCTTTTTTGGTCAGGTCGAAGCTATAGAGCCTGCGCGGGGCGATGACTTCGACCTTGCCTTGCAGGCTGACGGGCTGCGGCTGGTTCTTGATTTCCATGCCCAGGCCGTCGATGAAGGGATAAGTCACCGTGAGATCGTCGGGGCTGGTCAGGTTGGAGCTCGACGGACTCAGTTGAATGCCCGGATCGGTTTCCGACCACTCCGGCTGGAACGGGATCACGCGTTTGTTGCTCAAGGTCACTGACTGCCATTCCAGGCCGTGGGGAAAGAGAAACTCGGCCGGAATGTTGAAGTTGAACGGGAACACCGGTTGCAGATCGGTCAGGTAGTCGGAGCTGGAATCCTTGTGCAGCACGAACAGGCCGTTAATGTACGTGTCGACCAGCGCCTGTGGCGTGGGGTAGTGCTTGAGCACGGCGAGGACATCTGCGCCGTACTCGGTTTCCACCGGTTTGCTGTCGAGTTTGAGTTGCGCACGTTCGAGCAGCAGCAGGGAGCCACCGAGTTCGGCCACGGCATCCTTGAGTTTCGGGTCCTGGATCGCGTCGAGAGACGTTTCGAATTGCGCGGTCTTTTCCTCAAGGCTGACCTGGCGTTTGTCATCGTCCGGTGAACAGCCGCTCACCAGCAGGGCCAGACAAATCCCGGCGCTCATTAAAGGCAATCGCACATCCATTTCCCGTCGTCCTGTCCGATGTCGCAGAGGTGTCAATGCTTTGGACACTAGCAGAAAAACCTTGTCACACACGCGCAGGTGGCGGATTTTCCGAGTGTTTCTGGCTGTAACGGGGGGCTGGTATACTCGCGGCCATTTCCAGCCCACGTGTGAGATTCAATGGAACGCTTTATCGAAAATGCAATGTATGCCTCCCGCTGGCTGCTGGCGCCGATCTACTTCGGTCTGTCCCTCGGGCTGCTGGCCCTGGCGCTGAAATTCTTCCAGGAAGTCTTCCACGTCATCCCTAACGTGTTCTCGATGGCCGAATCGGACCTGATTCTGGTGCTGCTGTCGTTGATCGACATGGCGCTGGTGGGCGGTTTGCTGGTGATGGTGATGATTTCCGGCTACGAGAACTTCGTTTCCGAGCTGGATATCGATGACAACAAGGAAAAGCTCAACTGGCTGGGCACCATGGATTCGTCTTCATTGAAGATGAAGGTCGCGGCGTCCATCGTGGCGATTTCGTCGATTCACCTGCTGCGGATCTTCATGGACGCCAAAAACGTCGATCCCGAGCATTTGAAGTGGTACGTGATCATCCACATGACCTTCGTGGTATCGGCGTTTGCCATGGGGTATCTGGATAAACTCACCAAGCACTGATCCTCACCAGGCACTGTAGGAGCGAGGCTTGCCCGCGAAGGCGTCGTGACAGACAACACTTATGTCGACTGACACGACCTCTTCGCGGGCAAGTCGGATCGCCGCACCGCACGCTCCTACATGAACGGTGTGAAACAGACGGGCGGTGGCGTTTATGGCTTGTACTTTGATGCTGTGAGGCCTATGCCTGTATGAATGCTGGCTCGCCACTGCGTGAGGTGCGTTCATGAACTTCGTAGAGTTACGTGCTTATGCCATCGCAGGGAAAGTCGATGAGCTGAACCTGATCTCCATGGAAGGCGGAATCTACCTGTTGGAGGCGCGCATGCACGGGGCCGCCTACCCGTTGAGTGATGCTCACGGCGAGATGGTTCACCTGCGCTCGGTCGAGCATGCGCGTGAAGTGCTGCATAACTTTCCCACCTTGCCATTCAACCTTGTGCATACATCGGTTCACGATGAAATGTGCGGGTTGGGTGCGAGTGCGGGGGAAAGCCTGAAGGTGCCGATTGCCTTCGGTTCTGCCTGGCAGCACTGACACCCCCTCATCAGCGCAACGACATCTGTGCTAGTCTGCTGGCCCTTTTGGTTCCGGGCGTTCCGGGACGCGCTGTGCACGCACGGCAAGTTCCAGGGCCGTCCGCACAGCGGAGCAGTGTCATGTCCGAAGTAAATCTGTCCACCGACGAAACCCGCGTCAGCTACGGCATTGGCCGTCAGTTGGGCGACCAACTGCGCGACAACCCGCCGCCGGGCGTTAGCCTGGACGCAATCCTGGCAGGTCTGACTGACGCTTTCGCCGGTAAGGAAAGCCGTGTAGGTCAGGAAGAAATGTCCGCCAGCTTCAAGGTTATCCGCGAAATCATGCAAGCCGAAGCAGCTGCCAAAGCTGAAGCGGCTGCTGGCGAAGGCCTGGCATTCCTGGCTGAAAACGCCAAGCGCGATGGCATCACCACCCTGGCTTCCGGTCTGCAATTCGAAGTGCTGACCGCCGGTGAAGGCGCCAAGCCGACCCGTGAAGACCAAGTGCGTACTCACTACCACGGCACCCTGATCGACGGCACTGTGTTCGACAGCTCCTACGAGCGCGGTCAGCCTGCAGAATTCCCGGTAGGCGGCGTGATCGCTGGCTGGACCGAAGCCCTGCAACTGATGAACGCTGGCAGCAAATGGCGTCTGTACGTGCCGAGCGAACTGGCTTACGGCGCTCAAGGCGTTGGCAGCATTCCGCCGCACAGCGTACTGGTCTTCGACGTCGAGCTGCTCGACGTTCTGTAAAACATGAGCCTGTAGGAGCGAAGCTTGCTCGCGAATGCATCACCTCGGTTTCAAGTCGGAACCGAGTTGTCGGGTTCGCGGGCAAGCCTCGCTCCTACAGGTTTTGTGGGGTTTCTCATATTTCCAGCTTGTGATGCAGTTCATGCGACGGGCGCAACGCCCGGGCATAGCAGAACAGAAACAGATTGCGCACCAGTTCCTTGAGCACCACCGGCTCGCTGGAACTCAAGCCGTTGACGTCCAGGTCACCCTGATCCTGCAGCTCGTTCAAGGCTTCTTCTTCAAGCACCGCACAGACTTCCCCGGTTTCCCGATGCAGGATCCTGAGGTAGGGGTGTGGGCGGTCCAGCCAGGCATCGATCAAATAAGTCATGGGTCTCATCTCCATTGATTGGTTTCAATGAGAATAATTCTTATTCATCAAATAGCAAGGGCCTATTGGCGGTTTGTGATTTTTTCCGGGTAAAGATTGCGTAAGGTCAAAGCGGCTGGCGTTTGGCTATTGCGAGGAAATACGGGGCGAAGCGGGGGAGGACGAAGCACCATCCCACGCCGGGCGCGGGATGGAATACAGCAGGTTCAGACTTTTCTGACGAACTCGGATTTGAGCTTCATCGGGCCGATGCCGTCGATCTTGCAGTCGATGTCGTGATCGCCATCGCACAAGCGGATGTTCTTGACCTTGGTGCCGACCTTGACCACCAGCGATGTGCCTTTGACCTTGAGGTCCTTGATCACGGTGATGGTGTCGCCGTCTTGCAGGACATTGCCCACCGAATCCTTTTTCACGGCGTCATCGGATGCCGCTTCAGCTTCGCCGCTGGCGGACCATTCGTGGGCGCACTCCGGGCAGATCAGCTGCGCGCCGTCTTCATAGGTGTATTCGGAATTGCATTTCGGGCAGGGTGGCAACGTGCTCACTAAAGCTCCTTGGATTCAGGATCGCTAAAAAGCGCACATTATATAGGGTTTTAGCCGGGAGGGGGGCTGTAGGAGCCGGCTTGCTGGCGATCCAGTCGCCGCGGTGCTCCAGAAGCACCGCGGTGATGCAATCGCCAGCAAGCCGGCTCCTACGAAAAGCAGATCAGTGAGTGCGGGCGACCGCGAATTCACTCAGCTCGACCAATGCATCGCGGTATTCGCTGGCGGGCAGCGCGTCGAGGCATTTGATCGCACGGGCCACGTAGTCGCGGGCCAGTTGCGCGGTGTACTCAAGCGAACCGGAAGCATCAACGGCCTCGCGAATGCTTTCCAGGTCCTCGATGCCACCTTTCTGGATCGCCTTGCGCACCAGGGCAGCCTGCTCCGGCGTGCCTTCGCGCATGGTGTAGATCAGCGGCAGGGTCGGCTTGCCTTCGGCCAGATCGTCACCGACGTTCTTGCCCAGGGTCTCTGCGTCACCTTTGTAGTCCAGCAGGTCGTCGACCAACTGGAAGGCTACGCCCAGGTGATCGCCAAACGTGCGCAGGGCTTCAGCCTGTTCCGGCGTGGCTTCGCAGAGGGCGGCGGCGCTGTGGGTCGAAGCCTCGAAAAGCATCGCGGTCTTGCCACGGATGACTTCCATGTAGGTTTCTTCGGTAGTGCTCGCGTCACGAACCTTGGACAGCTGCAACACTTCGCCTTCGGCGATGATGCGCGTGGCTTGCGAAAGGATCTTCATCACCGGCATGGAGCCCAGTTCGACCATCATTTCGAAGGAGCGCGAGTACAGGAAGTCGCCCACCAGCACGCTTGGCGCGTTGCCCCACATGGCGTTGGCAGTCGAGCGGCCGCGGCGCATGCCGGACATGTCGACCACGTCGTCGTGCAGCAGGGTGGCGGTGTGCAGGAACTCGATGGTCGCGGCCAGCAGACGCAGGTCGTCGCCTTCGCGGCCAAGGGCCTTGCCACACAGCAGCACTAATAAAGGACGCAGGCGTTTACCACCGGCCGAGGTAATGTAATCGCCGATTTTCGATACCAGCGGCACTCGGGAAGTCAGCTGCTTCTTGATGATGCCGTCGACGGCGCTAAAATCGTCCGCCACCGCGCGGTAGAAAGCTTGGGGTTGCATCAGCGACAGTCGCTCCAGAAGGGTTGCGCGGCATGCTAGGACCCACGTCGGCGGGTGTCAAGGCGCGATGGACGGCCTCTTGCAACGCCACGGCAGCTTGCGTACAATCGCGCACCCTGAACTTCCTGGGCAGCACCTGCCTTACGCAATTGCAAACTGGCCTTCCAGCCATATGCAGCCATGCCAGCCAATACCTCTTCTTATAAAGAGCTGGGTGAGCAGGATTATCGGAGAAATACCATGTCGTACGCAGTAATTGTTACTGGTGGCAAGCAATACAAGGTCGCCCCAGGTGAATACCTGAAGATCGAAAAACTGGAAATCGCTACCGGCGAATCCGTTACTTTTGATCGCGTTCTGTTGGTCGCCAATGGCGATGACGTGAACATCGGCGCTCCAGTTGTTGCTGGCGCTACCGTTGTGGCTGAAGTGATCTCCCAAGGTCGTCACGATAAAGTCCGCATCATCAAGTTCCGTCGTCGTAAGCACCACATGAAGCGTATGGGCCACCGCCAGTGGTACACCGAGATCAAAATCACCGGTATTCAGGCTTAATTTCAGCCTAATTCCTCACTAGGAGAATTGACTCATGGCACACAAAAAAGCTGGTGGTAGTACCCGTAACGGTCGCGACTCAGAAGCCAAACGCCTTGGCGTGAAGATGTATGGCGGCCAGGTTATCATTCCGGGCAACATCATCGTGCGTCAGCGCGGCACCCAATTCCACGCCGGTTACGGTGTTGGCATGGGTAAAGATCACACTCTGTTCGCTAAAATCGACGGCGTGATCAAGTTTGAAGTAAAAGGCGCTTTCAACCGCCGTTACGTGAGCATTGTCCCGAAGACTGAAGTCGTCGCGGCATAATTACGTAGATGCTGGAAAAGCCCTGTCTCGCGACGGGGCTTTTTCGTTTGTGGGGTGAGTCTCTTGCAAAGCTGTTTGTAATGAGCTCCAGCGCTGGATTTGCGGTCGTTGATTGAGGTCGCTGCGCTCATTTTTGCAAGAGTCTTATGTCTGGATTTTTTCGGCTCGTCCGTATGGCGAGAGGCGTTTTGTTATGAAGTTTGTTGATGAAGTATCGATTCGAGTAAAGGCCGGTGACGGCGGCAACGGTTGCATGAGCTTCCGTCGCGAGAAATTCATCGAAAACGGCGGCCCGAACGGCGGCGACGGTGGTGATGGCGGCTCGGTCTACATGATCGCCGACGAAAACCTCAACACCCTGGTGGACTACCGTTACACCCGGCACTTCGATGCCGAGCGCGGTTCCAACGGCGGCAGCACCGACTGCACCGGTAAGAAGGGTGAAGAGCTGGTACTGCGTGTGCCGGTCGGCACCACAGTCATCGACGCTGCCACTCAGGAAGTGATCGGCGACCTGACCAAAGCCGGTCAAAAGCTGCTGGTGGCCCATGGCGGCTGGCACGGTCTGGGTAACACCCGTTTCAAATCCAGTACCAACCGCGCTCCGCGTCAGACCACTCCGGGTAAGCCGGGTGAAGCGCGTGACCTGAAGCTGGAAATGAAGGTGTTGGCGGACGTTGGTCTGCTGGGTTTGCCAAATGCTGGCAAAAGTACCTTCATTCGCTCGGTATCGGCCGCCAAGCCGAAAGTCGCCGACTACCCGTTCACCACGCTGGTGCCGAACCTGGGTGTGGTCAGTGTCGATCGCTGGAAAAGTTTCGTGGTTGCGGACATTCCGGGCCTGATCGAAGGTGCCTCTGACGGCGCTGGCCTGGGGATTCGTTTCCTCAAGCACTTGGCGCGTACCCGTTTGCTGCTGCACCTCGTGGACATGGCACCACTGGATGACACCAGCGCCCCGGATGCGGCCGAAGTGATTGTCAGCGAGCTGACCAAGTTCAGCCCGTCCCTGGCTGAGCGTGATCGCTGGCTGGTACTGAACAAATGCGACCAGATCCTTGAAGAAGAGCACGATGCTCGCGTCAAGGAAATCGTTGATCGCCTGGAGTGGACCGGTCCGGTTTACGTGATCTCCGCCATCTCCAAGCTCGGTACCGAGCGTCTTTGCCACGACATCATGCGTTACATGGAAGATCGTGCTGACCGTCTGGCGAACGATCCGGCCTACAAGGAAGAGCTGGCCGAGCTCGATCAGCGCATCGAAGACGAAGCGCGCGCTCAGTTGCAGGCCCTGGATGACCAGCGTGCCCTGCGTCGCAGCGGCGTGAAGTCGGTCCATGACATCGGTGACGATGATTGGGATGAAGAAGATGTGGATGACGAAGACGGTCCGGAAATCATTTACGTGCGTGACTGATCTGTTGCGATAAACTTGAACGCCGCTCCCTGGAGCGGCGTTTTAGTATCTGGAAATCGATTGTTGGTAACAAATAGCCACGATTAACGTCACGGGCAGCGCTGGGTCGTGCTGCCCTCAAGCTAAGGTTGAAGATGATGCGGAGCAAGGTGACAGGTGCGCAGCGTTGGGTCGTGAAAATCGGCAGCGCGTTGCTGACGGCGGACGGCAAGGGCCTGGATCGCGCGGCAATGGGTGTCTGGGTTGAACAGATGGTGGCCTTGCATGAGGCGGGCGTCGAGCTGGTGCTGGTGTCCTCCGGGGCGGTGGCAGCGGGCATGAGCCGTCTGGGCTGGACCGTGCGACCCAGTGCGATGCACGAATTGCAGGCTGCTGCCGCCATCGGTCAGATGGGTCTGGTTCAGGCGTGGGAGTCGAGCTTTGCCGAGCATGGCCGGCACACTGCGCAGATTCTTCTGACTCATGACGATCTGTCCGACCGCAAGCGCTACTTGAATGCCCGCAGCACCTTGCGTGCCTTGGTCGAGTTGAAAGTGATCCCGGTGATCAACGAAAACGACACCGTGGTCACCGACGAAATCCGTTTCGGCGACAACGATACGCTTGCGGCGCTGGTGGCCAACCTGGTCGAGGCTGATTTGCTGGTGATCCTGACGGATCGCGACGGCATGTTCGACGCCGATCCGCGCAACAATCCCGATGCCAAGCTGATTTACGAAGCGCGCGCTGATGATCCGGCGCTGGATGCAGTGGCGGGCGGTACCGGTGGTGCGTTGGGTCGTGGCGGCATGCAGACCAAGTTGCGTGCGGCGCGCCTGGCGGCCCGTTCAGGTGCGCACACCATCATCGTCGGTGGGCGCCTTGAGCGTGTGCTGGATCGCCTGAAGGCCGGCGAGCGCATCGGCACCTTGCTGTCGCCGGAGCGCGGCATGCTGGCGGCGCGCAAGCAATGGCTGGCCGGGCATCTGCAAACTCGCGGCACGCTGGTGCTGGATGCCGGTGCGGTGACGGCCTTGTCCCAAGGCAATAAAAGTCTGCTGCCGGTGGGTGTCAAGCTGGTTCAGGGCAGCTTCCGTCGCGGTGAAATGGTGGTGTGCGTCGCGCCGGACGGTCGTGAAATCGCCCGTGGCCTGGCCAACTACAGCGCGCTGGAAGCACAAAAAATCATCGGTCAGTCGTCTGAGGCGATTGTAGGTCTGTTGGGTTACATGGCGGAGCCGGAACTGGTTCACCGCGATAACCTGATCCTGGTCTGAAGGAATATTTGAATGCGCGTGGCAAAAGGATTGTTGGGCCTGCTGTTGGCAATGCCGCTGCTGGCTTCGGCCGAGGAGATTGGTCAGGTGTCGACGGTGTTCAAGTTCGTCGGCCCGAACGACCGCATCGTCGTTGAGGCATTTGATGATCCGAAGGTCGAAGGCGTGACCTGCTACCTGTCCCGAGCCAAGACGGGCGGTGTGAAGGGTGGTTTGGGTCTGGCTGAAGATCGAGCGGAAGCGTCCATTGCGTGCCGTCAGGTCGGTCCGATCAACTTCAAGGGTGAGTTGAAGGATGGCGAAGAGGTGTTCAAGGAGCGTACGTCGCTAGTCTTCAAGACCATGCAGGTGGTGCGTTTCCTCGACAAGAAGCGCAATACGCTGGTGTATCTGGTGTACAGCGATCGCTTGATTGAGGGTAGTCCGCAGAATGCGGTGACGGCGATTCCTATCCTGCCTTGGGCTCATCAGTGATCTGAAGACCGCTATCGCCAGCAAGCTGGCTCCTACAAGGATTGCGCAATACCTGTAGGAGCTGGCTTGCTGGCGATCAGTTTCAATGGGGTCTCAGGCGTGCAACACAATTCGCAGGCAATAAAAAACCGACCCTGAGGTCGGTTTTTTAACAAGCGTGTTACTTAGGCAGCAGCAAGGTTCAGAGCCTTGACGTGGCCATTCAGGCGGCTCTTATGGCGAGCAGCCTTGTTCTTGTGGATGATGCCTTTATCGGCCATACGGTCGATAACTGGCACGGCCAGAACGTAAGCAGCTTGAGCTTTTTCAGCGTCTTTTGCGTCGATGGCTTTAACTACATTCTTGATGTAGGTACGAACCATGGAACGCAGGCTGGCGTTGTGGCTGCGACGCTTCTCAGCCTGTTTTGCACGTTTTTTGGCGGAAGGTGTGTTGGCCACCGTCGAGCTCCTCGAAAGACTTTTTAGGAAATAGCAAACAAAATAGGCCGCGAATCATGCCGATGAGTTGATGTCTTGTCAAGGGCGGTTGAGACGTTCCGCTAAGTGGTAGGTATAAAGAGGCGGGATATTTATTTCCGGCGCTTGACCTGTAAACTCGCGAGCTTTGGCTCTGTGCTGCTGCGGCGCGGAGTATCGCATAAGTGGGCGCTTTGTTCGCCTGCTGTTTATCGACAGGCACAAACTCTTTCAATGAATCTGCTCAAATCGTTGGCCGCCGTCAGCTCTATCACGATGCTTTCCCGGATTCTGGGGTTCGTCCGTGACACCCTCATTGCGCGTATTTTTGGTGCGGGAATGGCCACCGACGCCTTCTTTATCGCCTTCAAACTGCCCAATCTGCTGCGCCGGATCTTCGCCGAGGGGGCGTTTTCCCAGGCGTTTGTGCCGATTCTCGCTGAATATAAAAGTCAGCAAGGCGAAGAGGCGACGCGAACCTTTATTGCCTACGTCTCCGGACTGCTGACCCTGGCGCTGGCAGTGGTCACTGCGTTGGGCATGCTCGCTGCGCCGTGGGTCATCTGGGTGACCGCGCCCGGTTTCACCGATACCCCGGAAAAATTCGAGCTGACCTCCAGCCTGTTGCGGGTGACATTCCCTTATATATTGCTGATCTCCCTGTCTTCATTGGCCGGGGCGATCCTCAACACCTATAACCGCTTCTCGGTGCCGGCCTTCGTGCCGACCTTGCTCAACGTCAGCATGATCATCTTTGCGGTGTTCCTGACACCGTATTTCGATCCGCCGGTCATGGCGCTGGGTTGGGCGGTGCTGGCGGGTGGTCTGGCACAGTTGCTCTATCAACTGCCGCACCTGAAAAAGATCGGCATGCTGGTGCTGCCACGCCTGAACCTGCGTGATAGTGGCGTGTGGCGGGTCATGAAACAGATGCTGCCGGCGATTCTCGGCGTTTCGGTGAGCCAGATTTCGCTGATCATCAACACCATTTTTGCCTCGTTCCTGGTCGCCGGTTCGGTGTCGTGGATGTATTACGCCGACCGACTGATGGAATTGCCGTCCGGCGTGCTGGGTGTGGCGCTGGGCACGATCCTGTTGCCGACCCTGGCCAAGACCTACGCCAGCAAGGATCGCGCAGAGTATTCGCGGATTCTCGATTGGGGGCTGCGCCTGTGCTTTGTGCTGGTGCTGCCGTGCTCGCTGGCCTTGGGGATTCTGGCTGAGCCGCTGACGGTCTCACTGTTTCAATACGGCCAGTTCAACGCCTTCGATGCGTCCATGACTCAGCGCGCGCTCATTGCGTATTCGGTCGGGTTGCTTGGGATTATCGTGATCAAAGTGCTGGCGCCGGGCTTTTATGCGCAACAAAACATTCGCACGCCGGTGAAAATCGCAATTTTCACCCTGGTGGTTACCCAGTTGTTCAACCTGGTGCTGATCGGGCCGCTGGCCCATGCCGGTCTGGCTCTGGCGATCAGCGCCGGTGCCTGCCTTAACGCCGGGCTGCTGTTCTATCAGCTGCGCAAACAGCAGATGTATCAGCCGCAGCCGGGCTGGGCGAAGTTCGGTGCCAAACTGGTGGTAGCGGTCACGGTGATGTCCGCGGTGTTGCTGGCCGGGATGCATTTCATGCCGGCCTGGGATCAGGGCCACATGCTTGAGCGATTCCTGCGTCTGGGCGCGCTGGTAGGGGCTGGCGTGGTCTCGTATTTCGGCATGTTGCTGTTGATGGGCTTCCGTTTGCGCGACTTCAATCGCAAGGCGCTGAACTGAGGCTTTTGCTTCGATAAACACGGGCGGGCCGGCGGTTTTGTCGGTTCGATCACTTTGGGTTACGGTGTTGCCTGTCGTCGGCCGCCGGGTGTGGTTATAATCGACCACTTTATGAGCAAGAAGCGCGTTATGCAGCTGGTTCGAGGCCTCCACAACCTGCGCCCCCAGCATCGGGGCTGTGTCGCCACTATTGGCAACTTTGACGGTGTTCACCGTGGCCACCAGGCTATCCTGGCGAGGCTGCGTGAGCGAGCGCTCGAGTTGGGCGTGCCCAGCTGCGTGGTGATTTTCGAGCCGCAGCCTCGGGAGTTTTTCGCCCCGGAGACAGCGCCGGCCCGCTTGGCGCGCCTGCGCGACAAACTCCAGCTGCTGGCTGACGAAGGCGTCGACCGGGTCCTGTGCCTGGCTTTCAACCAGCGCCTGAGCAAGCTCAGCGCCAGCGAATTCGTTGATACCATTCTGGTGGACGGTCTCGGCGTGCAGCATCTTGAGGTCGGTGACGACTTCCGCTTCGGCTGTGACCGGGTAGGGGATTTCGATTTCCTGCAACAGGCCGGCGTCATGCAGGGCTTCACCGTCGAAGCGGCGCAAACCGTTGAGCTGGACGGCATTCGCGTCAGCAGCACCCAGGTGCGAAATGCCCTGGCCGCTGCCGATTTTGCCTTGGCAGAGCGCCTGCTCGGTCGGCCGTTCCAGATTACCGGGCGAGTCCTGCATGGCCAGAAACTGGCGCGCCAGTTGGGTACGCCAACCGCCAACATTCAACTCAAGCGCCGTCGCGTGCCGCTCACCGGGGTTTACCTGGTCAACGTCGACATCGACGGCAAGACCTGTCCAGGCGTCGCCAATATCGGCGTGCGGCCCACGGTCCAAGGGGATGGCAAAGCCCACCTCGAAGTACATCTTTTAGATTTTGCCGGCGATCTGTATGACCGGCGTTTGACGGTGGTTTTCCACCACAAGCTGCGTGAAGAGCAGCGTTTCGCCTCTCTGGAGGCGCTTAAGACGGCGATCAATGCGGATGTCGCCGCCGCCCGTGCCCTGTCGCACCTAGCGCCAATCGCTAATGAAGAGCCATAAATGACCGACTATAAAGCCACGCTAAACCTTCCGGACACCGCCTTCCCAATGAAGGCCGGCCTGCCACAGCGCGAACCGCAGATTCTGCAGCGCTGGGACAGTATTGGCCTGTACGGAAAGTTGCGCGAGATTGGCAAGGATCGTCCGAAGTTCGTTCTGCACGACGGTCCTCCGTACGCCAACGGCACGATTCACATCGGTCATGCGCTGAACAAGATCCTCAAGGACATGATCATCCGCTCGAAAACCCTGTCGGGTTTCGACGCGCCTTATGTTCCGGGCTGGGACTGCCACGGTCTGCCGATCGAGCACAAAGTCGAAGTGACCCACGGCAAGAACCTGGGCGCGGACAAGACCCGCGAACTGTGCCGTGCCTACGCCACCGAGCAGATCGAAGGCCAGAAATCCGAATTCATCCGTCTGGGCGTGTTGGGCGACTTCGCCAACCCGTACAAGACCATGGACTTCAAAAACGAGGCCGGTGAAATCCGCGCACTCGCCGAAATCGTCAAGGGCGGTTTCGTGTTCAAGGGCCTGAAGCCTGTGAACTGGTGCTTCGACTGCGGTTCGGCCCTGGCTGAAGCGGAAGTCGAGTACGAGAACAAAAAGTCCTCGACCATCGACGTAGCGTTCCCGATTGCCGATGAAGCCAAGCTGGCTGCCGCTTTCGGTCTGCCGTCGCTGGGCAAGCCTGCTTCGATCGTGATCTGGACCACCACCCCGTGGACCATCCCGGCCAACCAGGCGCTGAACGTTCACCCGGAATTCAACTACGCCCTGGTCGATGTCGGCGACAAGTTGCTGGTGCTGGCGGAAGAGCTGGTTGAATCCTGCCTGGTCCGTTACAGCCTGGAAGGTTCGGTCATCGCGACCACCACCGGTAAAGAACTGGAACTGATCAACTTCCGTCACCCGTTCTACGACCGTCTGTCGCCGGTTTACCTGGCCGACTACGTTGAACTGGGCGCTGGCACTGGCGTGGTTCACTCCGCTCCGGCCTACGGCGTGGACGACTTCGTGACCTGCAAGAAATACGGCATGGTCAACGACGACATCCTCAACCCGGTACAAAGCAACGGCGTATACGCGACTTCGCTGGAGTTCTTTGGCGGCCAGTTCATCTGGAAAGCCAACCCGGCCATCGTCGACAAGCTGACCGAAGTCGGTGCGCTGCTGCACACCACCATCATCGAACACAGCTACATGCACTGCTGGCGTCACAAGACCCCGCTGATCTACCGCGCCACCGCGCAGTGGTTCATCGGCATGGACAAAGAGCCTGTCAGCGGCGACACCCTGCGCAAGCGCGCTCTTAAAGCCATCGAAGAGACTCAGTTCGTTCCGGCCTGGGGCCAGGCGCGCCTGCACTCGATGATCGCCAACCGTCCGGACTGGTGCATCTCCCGTCAGCGTAACTGGGGCGTGCCGATCCCGTTCTTCCTGAACAAGGAAAGCGGCGAGCTGCACCCACGTACCGCCGAGCTGATGGAAGAAGTCGCCAAGCGCGTCGAAGTCGAAGGCATCGAAGCCTGGTTCAAGATGGACGCTGCCGAGCTGCTCGGTGACGAAGCGCCGCAGTACGACAAGATCAGCGACACCCTGGACGTCTGGTTCGATTCGGGCACCACACACTGGCACGTCCTGCGCGGTTCGCACCCGATGGGCCACGAAACCGGTCCACGCGCCGACCTGTACCTGGAAGGCTCGGACCAACACCGTGGCTGGTTCCACTCGTCGCTGCTGACCGGTTGCGCCATCGACGACCACGCGCCATACCGCGAGCTGCTGACCCACGGCTTCACCGTCGACGAGTCCGGCCGCAAGATGTCCAAGTCGCTGGGCAACGTGATCGCGCCGCAAAAGGTCAACGACACCCTGGGTGCCGACATCATGCGTCTGTGGGTAGCTTCCACCGACTACTCGGGTGAAATGGCGGTTTCCGAGCAGATCCTGCAACGCAGTGCGGACGCCTACCGGCGGATCCGTAACACCGCGCGCTTCCTGCTCTCCAACCTGACCGGTTTCAACCCGGCCACCGACATCCTGCCGGCCGAAGAAATGCTCGCGCTGGATCGTTGGGCCGTGGATCGCACCTTGCTGCTGCAACGCGAGCTGCAAGAGCATTACGGCGAATACCGCTTCTGGAACGTCTACTCCAAGATCCACAACTTCTGCGTGCAGGAGCTGGGCGGTTTCTACCTCGACATCATCAAGGACCGTCAGTACACCACTGGCGCCAACAGCAAGGCCCGCCGTTCGGCGCAAACCGCGCTGTACCACATCTCTGAAGCGCTGGTGCGCTGGATCGCGCCGATCCTCGCGTTCACCGCCGACGAACTGTGGGAATACCTGCCGGGCGAGCGTAACGAATCGGTCATGCTCAACACCTGGTACGAAGGCCTGACCGAGCTGCCGGAAAACGTCGAACTGGGCCGCGCCTACTGGGAGCGGATCATGGCGGTGAAGGTCGCTGTGAACAAAGAAATGGAAATTCAGCGCGCGGCCAAAGCCGTCGGTGGCAACCTGCAGGCCGAAGTGACGCTGTTCGCCGAAGACGCCCTGAGCGCCGACCTGGCCAAGCTGAGCAACGAACTGCGCTTCGTACTGATCACCTCGACCGCCAGCGTTGCGCCGTTCGTACAGGCTCCGGCCGATGCAGTGGTCACCGAAGTCAGCGGCCTGAAGCTGAAAATCGTCAAGTCGGCCTTCGCCAAGTGCGCCCGTTGCTGGCACTGCCGCGAAGACGTCGGCGTGAACCCGGAACATCCGGAAATCTGCGGTCGTTGCGTCGATAACATCAGCGGCACTGGCGAGGTTCGTCACTATGCCTAACGCCATTGGCCGTTTCGGACGGCTGGGCTGGCTCTGGTTGAGTTTGCTGGTCCTGGTCATCGACCAGGCCAGCAAGTTCTACTTCGAAGGCAAGCTTGAGATGTACCAGCAGATCGTGGTGATCCCCGATTACTTCAGCTGGACCCTGGCCTACAACACAGGCGCGGCGTTTAGCTTCCTGGCCGACAGCTCGGGCTGGCAGCGCTGGTTGTTCGCCCTGATCGCGGTCGTGGTCAGTGCGGTGCTGGTGGTGTGGCTCAAGCGTCTGGGGCGCAACGAAACCTGGCTGGCCATCGCGTTGGCGCTGGTCCTGGGTGGTGCGCTGGGCAATCTGTACGACCGCATAGCCCTAGGCCATGTGATCGATTTCATCCTGGTGCATTGGCAGAACCGCTGGTACTTCCCGGCGTTCAACTTCGCCGACAGTGCAATTACTGTGGGTGCGGTGATGCTGGCGCTGGACATGTTCAAATCAAAGAAGACGGGAGAAGCAGTTCATGACTGAACAGGTATTGGCTGAGCAACGCATCCGCCAGAACACGGAAGTCACCTTGCATTTTGCACTGCGCCTGGAGAACGGCGACACCGTCGACAGCACCTTCGACAAAGCCCCGGCGACCTTCCAGGTCGGCGACGGTAACCTGTTGCCAGGTTTCGAAGCGGCCCTGTTCGGCTTCAAGGCCGGTGACAAGCGTACGCTGACGATTCAGCCGGAAAACGCTTTCGGTCAGCCGAACCCGCAAAACGTGCAGATCATCCCGCGTTCGCAGTTCAAGGACATGGACCTGTCACCGGGTTTGCTGGTGATTTTCAACGATGCGGCGAATACTGAGCTGCCTGGCGTGGTGAAAGAGTTCGATGACGAGCAAGTGACCATCGACTTCAACCATCCGTTGGCCGGCAAGACATTGACCTTTGACGTGGAAATCATCAACGTCAAATCGCTGTAACTGACTGAATGCGGTCAAATGTAGGAGCAGAGCTTGCTCCGGGCGGCGTTCCGACGAAGGCGTCATCACATTCAACATCAATGTCGACTGACACACCGCTTTCGCGAGCAAGCTCTGCTCCTACAGGATGTAATGTTCTAATTTTCCTGCGCGCAAGACACGAGGCACAGCATGCAAATCAAACTCGCCAACCCCCGTGGCTTCTGCGCCGGTGTGGACCGGGCGATCGAAATCGTCAACCGCGCCCTGGAAGTCTTCGGGCCGCCGATCTATGTGCGCCACGAAGTGGTCCACAACAAATTCGTCGTCGAAGACTTGCGCGCTCGCGGCGCGATCTTCGTTGAAGAGCTGGATCAGGTACCGGACGACGTCATCGTGATCTTCAGTGCACACGGCGTTTCCCAGGCGGTGCGTACCGAAGCCGCCGGCCGTGGCCTGAAGGTGTTCGACGCCACCTGCCCGCTGGTGACCAAAGTGCACATCGAGGTCGCGCGCTACAGCCGCGATGGCCGTGAATGCATCCTCATCGGCCACGCCGGTCACCCGGAAGTCGAAGGCACCATGGGCCAGTACGATGGCAGCAATGGCGGCGCGATTTACCTGGTCGAGGACGAGAAAGACGTCGCCGCGTTGCAGGTGAACAACCCCGAAAAACTGGCGTTCGTGACCCAGACCACCCTGTCCATGGACGATACCAGCCGCGTCATCGACGCACTGCGTACTCGCTTCCCGGCGATTGGTGGCCCGCGCAAGGACGACATCTGCTACGCCACGCAAAACCGTCAGGACGCCGTCAAGACGCTGGCCGACGAATGCGACGTGGTGCTGGTTGTCGGCAGCCCGAACAGCTCCAATTCCAATCGCCTGCGTGAGCTGGCCGAACGCATGGCCACTCCGGCCTACCTGATCGACGGCGCTGAAGACCTGCAAAAGAGCTGGTTCGACGGTGTCGAGCGCATCGGCATTACCGCAGGGGCCTCTGCACCGGAAGTACTGGTGCGTGGCGTGATCCAGCAGTTGCAGGCCTGGGGCGCTACCGGTGCCGATGAACTGGCGGGTCGCGAGGAGAACATCACGTTCTCCATGCCGAAAGAGTTACGCGTTCGTTCGCTGCTTTGATTTTTTTCCTTTCTCGCACAACGCCTGCACAGCCTTGATGCTGCGCAGGCTGACGCGACCGCTCGGGGCCAGCACCACTTGGTGCTGACTCACTGGCTCGTGTTTTGCGCAAACATGCAATGTCCCCGCTTGAAAGCCTCCGTGCTGCGGTTCGCCGAGATGGCTGAATCGTACTGAAGTCCTGACATAGTGATTGCCGACAACCGGCACCCGAGTATCGCTTCGGCGCTCGACCAGCAGCGGATTGTTGCTGTCCTCATGTCCCTTGCCATTTAAATCCAGAATCATCCGCCAGCCTTGGCCCCAATCGTCGTTTATCCCGTGTATGACGACAGCCTGGTTTCGCGTGATCGCCTCGCTTCTGGCACTGCGCATGCCACTGACAAGCGACTTCGCTGCCTCCTCCTGATGGTTCGATTCCGTGAGCGCTGCAAACGCCGGACTGACCAGGTGCAGAACAATCCCGACAATCGTCAGTCCCATGAGCAGTTCAATCAGACTAAAACCCTGCTGATGCATGACATCTCCCTCCCTGGAGTGCGGTGGCCCGCGCAATCCTTGCGCAGTAATGGCAAAACAACCGACACCTGTGGGTCGATTGTTCTAGCGTGTAACAGCAGGTATAGCCGACGGCAACGGAGGGCATTGATGGATCATCGTACAAAAGGTTTCACGCTGATCGAGTTGCTGGTCGCGCTTGCGGTCTTTTTGATTCTGATCACCCTGGCAGTACCGGCGTTTACCCGTTCGGTGCAAGGCACCAGGGCCGACACCGAGATCGGCGACCTGCAGCGCGCCTTGAATTTCGCCCGGCTTGAGGCCATCGATCGCGGCATCACCACCCGGGTGCGGCCGACGGCGGGTGGCAGCGTCTGGACCGGAGAGTTGGCGGTCTATGACAGTGCTGGCACTGTGGCCAATGTATTGCGGGTTGTTCCCGCGATGAGCAGCGGCGCGACTCTGACGCTAACCTCAGGCGTGACCGCCATCGATTTCAACAATCTGGGCGGTCTGTCGGCACCGTCCACGGCGGTGGTGATCAGCTACGTACTGGGGGCGCAAAGCAGGACGCTGAATGTGTGTTTGAACGGACGAATTCTATTGGGTGGAAGTTGCGGATGAGGGGATGGAGCAAGCGTGCACAGGAGGGCATGACGCTGATCGAGGTTCTCGTGGCGTTGTTGATTTTGAGCGTGGGGCTGTTGGGGGCGGCGGCGTTCCAGCTCAATGCGCTGAAGTACACCGACAGTTCGCGGATGACCAGCCAGGCCAGTTTTATCGCCTACGACATGATGGACCGCATCCGCGCCAACGCCGGCGCCGATTACACCGTCACGCCGCCGACGTCGGGCAACCTCAACGTTGCCCGGGATCAGGACCTCTACGACTTCACCACCAATATCGTCAGTATGCTCGGCGCCACCGCTACGGGCAGCGTCACCCTCAATCAGCGGGTGTACACCATCACCATTACCTGGGACGACTCGCGGGCTGCCAATGCCGCCAATTCCCGTCGCAGCTTTGTACTGACCAGTCGCGCCGCCGTCGATCCGGTGGCGACACCATGAACCGGCTCAACAGAGGTTTCGGCCTGATCGAAATGTTGATCGCGTTGGCGTTGAGCCTGGTCGTGGTGCTCGGTGTGGCGCAGATTTTCATAGCGGCCAAGAACACGTATGTCAGCCAGAACGCGGCGGCGAACATGCAGGAAGACGCGCGTTTCGTGCTGAGCAAAATGATTCAGGAAATCCGCATGGTGGGGATGTTTGGTTGTCTGGGGGCTATTACTGATGCAAGCGCCGGGGCGAGTTTTACTGCCAGCCAGATAGCGCCGATCAGCTGGGACAATGCCAACCTCAAGCTGACCCTGGTGACCGCCGATGTCGGCGCGGGTGGCGGTACGCCGACCTGGACGGTGGTTTCGGATTGCCGAAACACCGCGACGGCTTACTCCAACGTGCAGGCTCCCGCCACGGGACAATTGGCGTTTCCGATTCGACGACTGATCTACAGCCTCAAGAACGGCCAACTGACGATGGGCAGTGGCATTGGCACGCCGGCTCAGGCAGTGCTTGTCGACAACGTCAAAGCCTTTGACGTGAGCTTCGGTCTCGCAGCGTCAGCCACCGATACGGCCGCTTCCAGTTACAGCACCAACCCGTCCGACCCTGCGCGAATCCGTAGTGTGCGCCTGACGCTGACACTGAAAGATACGAACAACCGGGTCCGCGATCAAACTTTCAACGTGGTTGCCGCCTTGCGCAACCGCTTGCCATGAGGGGAGGGCAGATGAGTTTTTCTCCCGCTACCTCTCACGCCCAGCGCGGCATGGCGCTGCTGGTCAGCCTGGTGTTCCTTCTGTTGCTGACGCTGATTGGCATTTCATCGATGCAGAACGCAACCCTGCAGGAAAAGATGGCCAGCAGCGTCAGCCTGCGCAATCAGTCGTTCCAGATCGCCGAAGCCGCGTTGCGCATCGGCGAAAGTGCGGTTCAGCTCGATACCTATACATTGCCGGTTTGCAGCGGCAATCAATGTTTGCCGCCCGCCGAGTCATCGACCCTCACGGCTGCCGGTCTCAATTCCTCCTCGGGGGTCACCTGGGTCGCGGCCGCCAACGGTTTCTATGGGGTACAGAACATCGGCACCACGTTGAATGCCGTGAATGTGCCGAGCAACACCTCTGCGACGCTTTATCGGGTCACGGCAGTGGCCATCGTGGGCAACAACGTGCGCAGTGTGGTGGAGAGCATCTATGCCAAATACTAATAGATGCTCAGGGATCTGGCGGTTTCTGAGTGGTATTGCGTTGGGGCTGTACCTGTCAGCGCCTGCGTACGCGTTCACACCTTCGGACTCGCCCCTGTTGAGCGCTGCGGCGGTTGCGCCCAACGTGATGCTGCTGATCGATGATTCGGGGAGCATGAACAACATCATTTGGGCGCCGGGATTCGATCCGACGGTCAGTCGCCCGCAAATTGCCAATTGCAGTTCGAACAGCTCGTGTCTGACTGGTCAGAACCTGGACATGGACGATACCAACATCGCCTTGTCGAGCCTCAATCGCGGCGGTTGCTCCAACAATGGCAACTGGTACGGTTTTTATCGGGGTTTCTTGGGACTGTCATCGATATGCCTGAAGCTGCCCGACCCGGTGGGCAACGAAAACACGCGTTATACGGCTAACTATCTGTCTTATCTGGTCACACTGGCCAACGGTTCGAACAGGGATTTCACCACCGGTACCGGTGCGATCCCCAATGATTACCGCATCAGCGTTGCGCAGGATGTGTCCACCAATCTGGTCACCAGCAACCGTTCATTGAGAATAGGCCTGGCGACATTCAACCCTTCTGTCAGTGGCAACTCCGGCCCCGGCGGTTATATCGCCCGCGCGGTCAGTGACCTGTCTCCCGTCAGTGGTAGCGTTACCCAGGCCCAGGCGGACACCAACTACAACGCCTTGATCTCTTCGATCAATGGTTTGAGTGCAATCGCCAGTACCCCGTTGGCGGAAACCTATTACGAGATTACGCGGTACATGCGCGGCATGGCGCCGTACTACAACTCGACGCCAACCACTTACACCAGCCCGATCCAGTATCGCTGCCAGAAAAACTATGGCGTGGTGATCACCGATGGCTTGCCTACGTTCGACAGGACCTTCCCGACCAACGATCCGCTCGGTGGCGCCCGCTTGCCGAACTGGGACGGCAACAGCGCGAACGATGGCGACAACCTCTCTGGTGATGGCGAGGGGGACACGTTGTACCTGGACGACATCGCCAAATTCGCCTTCGACATCGATATGCGTACCACTGGTACCGACGCCGGTGGCAAAAACTGGAACGCCGCAGATTTCCCCAAACAGAACATGAACACCTACACCGTGGGTTTCACCGCCGCGAACCAGATGTTGTCGGACGCCGCCGGTTACGGGCAGGGCAAGTACTACCAGGCAACGGACAGTGCCGGCCTGAATACCGCGTTGTCATCAGCGCTGGGCGACATCACGTCGAAAGCCGGTTCCGGCGGGAGCGGCACCACCAGCAGCGCAATCGTCGGGGTCGGTTCCGCTTACTACCAGACCAGCTACGACCCCAAGGATTGGCGCGGCACCATCAAGTCCTACGGGTTCACCGCCACCGGCTCGGTCAATACCTCCACGGTGCTCTGGTCGACTGATACGGCCATCGTGCCCGGCGCCACAGCGCCGATTTACCAGTCGTGGAACAACGTGAGCAATGCCCCAGTCACGTTGGCCTTCGCCAATTTCGCCCCGGCACAGCAAACCGTTCTGAATCAGGGCCTGCCCACCGGCATCACGGGCAGCGACCTTGTGGAGTGGAGCAAGGGCACCAACAAGACCGGGTTGAAAGTACGCAGCGTGTTGCTCGGCGACATCATCAACTCGCCTTTGGTGCTGGCCTCGCCAACGGAAAAAACCGCATCCGATCTGGTCAGTGACACCAGCTACAGCACCTATCTGGCCACCAAATCCAGCAACATGAACACCAGCCTGGTGGTCAATGCCAACGATGGTTTTGTCAGCGTCATCAACTCGGGTAACGGCGCCAGGCGTTATGCCTACATGCCCTCCAGTGTTTTGCCATCGTTGCGCTATATCGCCGATTCCGCCTACATCAACGGCGTCAGCCACAAGTTTCTGGTCGACGGTCAGGTCGGAGTATTCGATGCACAACTCAACAGTGCCTGGAAAACCCTGGCGCTCGGCGGAACAGGCGCGGGCGGCAAGACGTTCTACGCTTTGCAGCTGTTTGACGCCTCGGCCGGCAACGTGACCAAGGCGTTGTGGGAAATCAGTGCACCTGCCACAGCAAACACGGCGAACGTTTTCAATGATCTGGGTTATGCCTACGCCCGTCCGGAAGTGGCACGCTTGGCGGATGGTCGATGGGCAGCATTCATCTCCAACGGCTACGGCAGCAATTCGGGTGTGGCGGCGTTGTACGTGGTGGATATCCGCGATGGGTCGCTGATCAAGAAAATCGTCATCGACAGCACGGAAACCACCAACGGTTTGTCGTCGGTGAAACTCAAGGTCAACTCGCAGAATGTGGTGCAGGCCGCCTATGGCGGGGATCTGAAAGGGCGTTTATGGAAGTTTGATTTGAGCGGCGCCACCACGGACACCTGGGGCGTGGCGTTTTCCGGCAAACCGTTGTTCACGACGGCGGGCGGCGCCACCCAGCCAATCACCGCGCAGCCGTTGCTGGCGGACAATTCACTGGGCGGCAAAGTGGTGTTTTTCGGTACCGGCAAATTCAATGAAACGGTCGACAAGACCAACAAGGATCTGCAGGCGTTCTATGCGGTGTGGGATGCTGACGGCGGCTCTGGACAGATCACCACGTCCAGTTTGCAGGCCCAATCGGTGACCGGTGTGTTCTCGGGAAGTACGGGGCAGTTCATCACCACCAGCCAGAACGAAGTGACCTATCCGGCGGAGAAGGGTTGGTATTTGCCGCTGGTCTACAACAGCGTATTGACCGGTGAGCGAGTGATCAGCCAAGCGGCTCTGGTGTTGGGGCGAATCGTATTTACCACGGCCATTGTGGACACCACGGACCCTTGTGCCAGTTTTGGCACCGGCAAACTGGTCGAACTGGATGCGTTCAGCGGTAAGATGCTCAACTACGCGGTGCTCGACACCACTGGCGATGGGCTAGTCGACAGCAACGATGCGATATCCAGCGGGGTGATTTTCACTAGCGGGATGCCATTCTTGAGCGCCGTTACCAACGGCGGCACCGGCAAGATCGTAACCGATACAGGTTCAACGGTAACCAAGCTGACCGAAAAGGGCGGCGGTGGCAGCCGTCGCATCATGTGGCGACAAATACAGTAAGTGAGAGTTGAGGCATGCGCAGATCCAACCGAGGTTTTACCCTGATCGAAATCATGATCGTGATTGCGATCATCGGGATCGTCATCACCATTGGCTACCCGAGCCTCACCGAATACGTGAAAAAGGGCCGCCGGGCTGAAGTGGCCGGGCTGCTCTCCGAGCAGGCGCAGGTTCTTGAACGGTTTTACTCGAAGGGTAATGTCTACACCGGTGCCACCGGCCTGAGCGCCGGCAATGACTATTACACCATCACCCCGACCCTGACCGACCAGACCTTCCTGCTGACCGCTACACGCAAGGCCGGCAGCATGGCGACTGACAAGTGTGGCGACTTCACCATCACCAACACCGGTGTCAGAAGCATGGTCAATGCGACGGCCGGACTGACCACCAAAGATTGCTGGGGTCGCTGAGTTTTTTTTCGGGCGCCTTTTGCGCCTCCTGTCTCTTTAACGGTTGGATCGGAACATGACCATGCAACAGCAAGTGGTGATAGTCGGCGGCGGTGTGATTGGCCTGCTGACAGCGTTCAATCTCGCGTCGCAAGTACAGAGCGTTGTGCTGCTGGACCGTTCGAATGTCGGTCAGGAATCGTCCTGGGCCGGTGGCGGCATCGTTTCGCCGCTCTACCCGTGGCGCTACAGCCCGGCAGTTACCGCGCTGGCCCATTGGTCTCAGGACTTTTATCCACAGCTGGGCGAGCGTCTGTTTGCCGCGACCGGGGTTGATCCCGAAGTGCACACCACCGGCCTGTACTGGCTGGACCTGGACGATGAAGCCGAGGCGCTGGCCTGGGCCGAGCGGGAAAACCGTCCGCTGCGGGCTGTGGATATCTCGGCGGTGCACGATGCGGTGCCGGTCCTGGGTGGCGGTTTCACCCGCGCGATCTACATGGCCGACGTGGCCAACGTGCGCAATCCGCGGCTGGTGAAATCCCTCAAGGCTGCCTTGCTGGCGATGCCGAACGTGACGATTCATGAGCAGTGCGAAGTCAGCGGGTTCGTTCGCGAAGGCGAAAAAGTCGTCGGCGTGCAGACTTCGGCGGGCGCGATCCACGGTGATCAGGTGGTGCTGACGGCGGGTGCCTGGAGCGGTGATTTGCTCAAAAGCCTGGGCCTTGCGTTGCCGGTTGAACCCGTGAAAGGGCAGATGATTCTTTACAAGTGCGCGGCGGACTTCCTGCCGAGCATGGTGCTGGCCAAGGGGCGTTATGCGATTCCTCGCCGGGATGGACACATTCTGATTGGCAGCACGCTGGAACATGAAGGCTTCGACAAGACACCGACCGGCTCTGCGCTTGAGAGCCTGAAAGCGTCTGCAGTGGAATTGATTCCAGCGCTGGCGGATGCCGAGGTGGTCGGGCATTGGGCGGGGTTGCGACCGGGTTCACCGGAGGGCATTCCCTACATCGGCCGGGTGCCGGGCTTCGAGGGGTTGTGGCTCAATTGCGGGCATTACCGTAACGGGTTGGTGCTGGCGCCGGCGTCGTGTCAGTTGTTTGCGGATGTGATGCTGGGCAGGACGCCGATCATTGATCCGGCGCCGTATGCGCCGGCGGGGCGGATCTAGACGCGAAACATTCGTCGTCTTCCAGAACGCTTTCGCGGGCAAGCCTCGCTCCTACAGGATTTGTGGCGATCACAATATTTTCGATCGACTCAAATCCTGTAGGAGCGAGGCTTGCCCGCGAAGGGGCCCTCAATCCAGCCCGAATTTCTTCAACCTGTAACGCATCGACCGAAACGACAAATTCAATCGCTGAGCCGCCGCCGTGCGGTTCCAGCGGGTTTCCTCAAGGGCCTGGAGGATGAGTTTGCGTTCGACGTTTTCCAGATAGTCTTCCAGATTGTCGATCTGCGTCAGGTCCGGCACACCGCTGTCGGCGCTGCAATTGCCTTCGGCCAGTCGCAGGTCGCTGGCTTCGATCTGCTTGTTGTCGCACAGGGTATGGGCGCGTTCGAGCATGTTCTCCAATTCCCGCACATTGCCCGGAAAACGATAGCTTTTCAGCGCTTCAAGCGCTTGTGGGTGGAGCTTCGGGGCGGGTTGGCCGCTGGCTGCCGCCAGACGCTTGAGCACATGACCGGCCAATGACTCGATGTCGTCGCGGCGCTCGCGCAAAGGCGGAACCCGCAGTTCAATCACATTCAGCCGGTAGTACAAATCCTGGCGAAAGCGTTCAGCGGCGACTTCAGCGTCGAGGTCTTTGTGGGTGGCGCAGAGGATCCGCACATCGACCACGGTTTCCTGCTGGCCGCCAACGCTGCGAACGGCTTTTTCCTGAATCGCCCGCAGCAGTTTGACCTGCATCGACAGCGGCAAGTCGGCCACTTCGTCGAGGAACAGCGTGCCACCCTGGGCGGCCTGGAACAGCCCGGGCTTGTCTTCGATAGCGCCGCTGAAACTGCCTTTGCGATGGCCGAAAAACTCGCTTTCCATCAGTTCCGACGGTATTGCGCCGCAATTGACCGGGACAAACGGCTGGTTGGCGCGCGGTCCTTGTTCGTGGATCAGTCGGGCGACCAGTTCCTTGCCGCTGCCGGATTCGCCGCTGATGTAGACCGGCGCCTGACTGCGGGCCAGTTTGTCGATTTGTTTGCGCAGGCTGCGCATGGGCAGCGAATCGCCCAGCAACCGTCGGTCGATGGCTGCGCCCGGTGCTGGCATGCGCAAGGCACTGGTGACCAGTTCGCGCAGCCGCGTGAGGTCCACCGGTTTGGTCAGGAAGTCGAAGGCGCCGGCCTTGAGGGCGTTGATCGCCGTTTCGAGGCTGCCGTAGGCGGTAATCATGGCCACCGGCAGGTTTGGGGCGCGTTGCTGGATATGTTGCACCAGCTCAAGACCGGTACCGTCCGGCAGGCGCATGTCGGTCAGGCACAGGTCGAAGGTCTCACGCTTCAACAGCGCCTGGGCTTCGCCGAGGTTACGGGCGCTGAAGGTGTCGAGTTTCATCCGTCCCAGGGTGATTTCCAGGAGTTCGCGGATATCCGGCTCGTCGTCGACGATCAGGACTTTTTGCCGTGGGTACATGTTCAACTTTGTTTCCGTCCGTGAGCAAAGGTGATGCGAAAGCAGCCGCCATCATGGCGTGGCTTGAAGTCTAGGCGGGCCTGATTGCTTTCGCACAGCTCACGGGACAGATACAGCCCCAGGCCTGTGCCTTGGGCGCTGGTGGTATAGAACGGTTCGAACAAATGCACCTGCTGGTCCGGTGCCACGCCGGGGCCATCGTCCCGAACCTCGATGATCGGCAACTGGCTGTCGGGGTCGACAAACAAATCGAGCCAGACCTGCGCCTGATCGTGGACCTGAGCGCTATGACGCCAGGCGTTGCGCAACAAATTGTCGAGAATCTGGGTGAGCTGGTTCGGGTCCATCAGGGTTTTGAAGTCGCCTGAACCGATGCGCAGGTGAATCTGCTGGCGATCGAGCGCACTTTCGCGACTGTCAGCAACGAACTGCTCCAGCCACGGTTTCAGATCGAGTCGTTGTGGGATGGTTTGCTGACGGCGGGACAGTTGCAGGACGTTTTCGATAACCCGATTCATTCGCTGAGAGTGGTCTTGAATAATCTGGGTCAGACGTCGATCCGCGCCGTTCAGTTCCTCCGATTCCTGCAATAGCTGAGCGGCATGACTAATGGCGCCCAAAGGATTGCGAATTTCGTGGGCGATACCGGCTGTCAGGCGGCCCAAAGCGGCGAGCTTCAGTTGTTGGGCCTGTTGGGCGATTTGTGCGAGATCTTCAAGGAAGACTAGGGTTTGGTGGTGTGGGCTTTGGGCCAGGGCAATGAAGCTCGGTTGCAGTTCCAGGCCGCTGTTGGCGATTTTCAGGCTCTGGGGGCGCAGCGTCGGATTGTTCCGCCACAGTTGCAGGCGTTCGACCAGAATGGGCGAGCAGTCGTCGATCCGTTGGCCTTCGAGATGGTCTCGGCCCAGTAAGATCAGCGCGCTGTGGTTGGCCAATTGCACCCGCAGTTGGCCGTCGAGCACCAGGATGCCGGTGCGCATGCGTTGCAGGATCAATGCATTGAGGGCTTCGAGGCCCACCACTTCGCTGGCCCGTTGTTCGGCGAGGGTTTCGCTGACTTCCAGGCGCTGGATCAAGCCTTGCACCAGCAACGCCGCGGCAAAGCACAACACACCAAGGGTACCGGCTTGCAGGTAATCGTTGGGGCTGGCGGGATGGCTGAAACTCAGGAGAAAGCTCAGCCCGACGATGCCGAGCGCGCCCACGGCGGCGATCAGCAGGCCGATGCGGCTTCGCAACAAGGTGTTGCTGATGGCCACCGAGACGATCAGCAAGTTGCCGATGGCGCTGGCGACACCGCCGGCGGCGTAGAACAAGCCACACAGCAGCAGGACATCAATCAGCGCCAGGCTGAACAGTTGCGCCGGGCGGCGGGTGTTCTCGAAGAAGACCACCAGCAAGATGTTCAGCACCAGGTACAGCCAGCTGCCACTGCGCAACAGGCTGTCATTGGCGAACGTCAGCAACTGGTTGTCCAGATTGCTGGAGATCAGCAGCACCAAGGTGATGCCGACGCTTAGGCGGTAGAGGTGATAAAGGCGCAGCAGTCGCTGAGCCTGTTTGCTGCCGGGACTGGACGTCTCAGCGATCACTGGAGCCCGGGCCTTGCTCGAGGTGAGCCTGGCTGCAATACCACTGTTGTTGAAGGCTCAGCGCGCGGTCGCGGGGCAGGTGTACGCCGCAATGGGCGCAGCGGACCATGGGCGCGGCTTCCAGTTCGGCAGGGGACTTGGGCACAGAAGCCTGGCCCTTGAACTTGCGCCAGAACCATACCGCAGCGGCAATCAGGGCGATCCAGAACAGTAAACGAAGCATGATGAGCTGCTTTATGACGAGTGATTAAGCAGTTTAGCCAAGGACATGACGGGCGCACAGCCTGTTAGCGCCGCAATAAAAGTCCGGACATAAAAAAGGAGCCTCGAAAGGCTCCTTTTTGCACCACCGGTCGTATCAGTCGAACACGCCGAAGGTCATGTAGCTGAACCACGAGCGGTCGCTGTTGTTGCCTTCCGCTTCGTGATTTTCTTCTTCGATCACGTCGCCATTTTCATCTTTAGGCTTGAGATCGTTCGGAATCGCTTCTTTCGCGTCCCGGAATTGTCTCTGCACGTCCTGGTTGGCGCGGGTTTCGCCCGGCGGCAGCGGTGGACGGGATTCGATCAGGCCCAGAGTCGCCTTGCTCAACCACGAACGGTTGTCGGCTTCGTCGACCGATGGCACGAACTGACCGTCTACCAGCGTTGGGTGGTTCGGGTAGTTGAGCTTCAGGGTTTCGAGGCTGGTGGCTGCCAGGTCGTCCAGGTGCAGACGCTGGTAGGCTTCAGTCATCACCGCCAGGCCGTCGCCGACCGATGGGGTTTCCTGGAAGTTTTCCACCACGTAACGACCACGGTTCGCGGCAGCGACGTAGGCCTGACGGGTCAGGTAGTAGTCGGCGACGTGAATTTCGTAGGCCGCCAGCAGGTTGCGCAGGTAAATCATGCGCTGCTTGGCGTCCGGCGAGTAGCGGCTGTTCGGGAAGCGGCTGGTCAGCTGGGCGAACTCGTTGTAGGAGTCGCGGGCAGCACCCGGGTCACGCTTGGTCATGTCCAGCGGCAGGAAACGCGACAGCAGGCCGACGTCCTGGTCGAAAGAGGTCAGGCCCTTGAGGTAATAGGCGTAGTCCACGTTGGGATGCTGAGGGTGCAAACGAATGAAGCGCTCGGCGGCAGACTTCGCAGCCTCAGGCTCGGTGTTCTTGTAGTTCGCGTAGATGAGCTCGAGTTGAGCCTGATCGGCGTAGCGACCGAACGGATAACGCGACTCCAGCGCCTTCAGCTTGGCTGTGGCGGCGGTGTAGCTATTGTTGTCCAGATCTTGCTGAGCCTGCTGGTACAGCTCGACTTCGCTAAGGTTTTCGTCTACGACTTCCTTCGATGAGCAAGCAGCGGTCAATGCGAGGATGGCGATCAGCAGCAGGTGTTTCACTTGCATGGCGGCTTGCGTCCCTATGACGGCCGCTGTCTTGGGCGAGGCCGTCCTGTTATGATGAGCGCCCCGTTGAATAGCCTCGGGGCAAAAGACGCCGTATTTAACCACAAGCGCGCAGCCGAAACCAAAGGCTGTGCCGACGCCTAGTCTGAGCATGTCCGATAAAATTGAACTTCGCGCAGAGGTGCCGTCCGAATTGGGCGGCCAACGCCTCGATCAAGTCGCCGCACAATTATTCGCTGAGCACTCGCGCTCGCGCCTTTCCGCCTGGATCAAAGACGGCCGCCTGACTGTGGATGGGGCGGTTATCCGCCCGCGAGACATCGTTCACGGTGGCGCCATTCTTGAACTGACTGCCGAGCAGGAAGCTCAGGGCGAATGGATCGCTCAAGACATCGAGCTGGACATCGTCTATGAAGACGACGACATCCTGGTGATCAACAAGCCTGCGGGCCTGGTGGTACACCCGGCTGCCGGTCACGCTGATGGCACCTTGCTCAACGCCTTGCTGCACCACGTGCCGGACATCATCAATGTGCCCCGCGCCGGTATCGTGCATCGTCTGGACAAGGACACCACCGGTCTGATGGTGGTGGCCAAGACCATTCAAGCGCAGACGCAGCTGGTGACACAGTTGCAGAGCCGTAGCGTCAGCCGGATCTACGAGTGCATCGTGATCGGCGTGGTGACGGCGGGCGGCAAGATCAACGCGCCGATCGGTCGTCACGGCCAGCAACGCCAGCGCATGGCCGTGATGGAAGGTGGCAAGCAAGCCGTCAGCCATTACCGTGTGCTTGAGCGTTTCCGCTCCCACACTCACGTGCGGGTGAAGCTGGAAACCGGTCGTACGCACCAGATTCGCGTGCACATGGCGCACATCAACTACCCGTTGGTCGGAGATCCTGCCTATGGCGGTCGTTTCCGTATCCCGCCAGCCGCCAGTCAGACCATGGTCGATTCCTTGAAGACGTTCCCGCGTCAGGCGCTGCATGCGCGGTTCCTGGAGCTGGATCACCCGACTACCGGTAAACGCATGAGCTGGGAATCGCCACTGCCGGACGATTTCGTCTGGTTGCTGACGCTGCTCAAGCAAGACCGCGAGGCGTTCATCGGATGAGTGACTGGCTGATTCCCGACTGGCCTGCGCCTGCCGGGGTGAAAGCCTGCGTCACCACCCGTGCGGGCGGCGTCAGTCTGGCGCCGTTCGACAGCCTCAACCTCGGCGATCACGTCGACGACAGCCCCGAAGCTGTTGCCGAAAACCGCCGTCGCCTCACCGATCATTTCTCCATGCAGCCGGCCTGGTTGAAGCAGGTTCACGGCATCGCCGTGGCTCACGCGGACCCAGGCCTTGTGGCCACCGCCGACGCCAGCTGGACGGCAACGCCCGGCATTGCCTGCGCGGCGATGACGGCTGATTGCCTGCCTGCGTTGTTTTGCGACCGTGCCGGCACTCGCGTCGCTGCGGCCCACGCCGGTTGGCGCGGGTTGGCGGCGGGTGTGCTCGAAGCGACGCTCGATGCGCTGGCCGTGCCCTCGGAAGACGTGTTGGTCTGGCTCGGTCCGGCCATTGGCCCGCAAGCCTTTGAAGTCGGCCCGGAAGTGCGGGCTACCTTCGTCGAGCAATTGCCCGAATCCGCGAAAGCCTTCGTGCCCAGCCAAAACGCTGGAAAATTCATGGCTGACATCTATGAGCTGGCGCGTTTGCGTCTGGCGGCTCGTGGTGTCACTGCTGTTTATGGTGGCGGTTTCTGCACCGTGACCGATCCCCGCTTCTTTTCTTACCGTCGTAGTCCTCGCACCGGTCGGTTTGCCTCCCTTATCTGGCTCGAACGCTAAACTCCTCTGACCTGCGTCAACTGTACGACGCTTGAAACTCCCAGAATCGACCACATCTATAGCGGTATCTGGCAGGTTTCTTCATTCAGGATGTTTTATAGGTCCGGCCTGCTCAAAAGGAAGGTGACCCATGCGTATAGATCGTTTAACCAGCAAATTGCAGTTAGCTCTATCCGACGCCCAATCGCTGGCCGTCGGCCTGGACCATCCCGGTATTGAACCGGCGCACTTGATGCAAGCCATGCTTGAACAGCAGGGTGGTTCGATCAAACCTCTGTTGATGCAGGTCGGTTTTGACGTCAACAGCCTGCGTAAAGAGCTGACCAAAGAGCTCGACCAGCTGCCAAAAATCCAGAACCCGACCGGCGACGTCAACATGTCGCAGGACTTGGCGCGTCTGCTCAACCAGGCGGATCGCCTGGCCCAGCAGAAGGGCGATCAGTTCATTTCCAGTGAGCTGGTGCTGCTCGCCGCCATGGACGAGAACAGCAAACTCGGCAAATTGTTGCTCGGTCAGGGCGTCAGCAAAAAAGCCCTGGAAAACGCGATCAACAACCTGCGTGGTGGCGAAGCGGTCAACGACGCCAACCACGAAGAGTCGCGTCAGGCGCTGGATAAATACACCGTCGACCTGACCAAGCGCGCCGAAGACGGCAAGCTCGATCCGGTAATCGGTCGTGACGACGAAATTCGCCGGACCATTCAGGTGCTGCAGCGTCGCACCAAGAACAACCCGGTGCTGATCGGTGAGCCTGGCGTGGGTAAAACCGCCATCGCCGAAGGCCTGGCCCAGCGCATCATCAACGGCGAAGTGCCGGATGGCCTGAAAGGCAAACGCCTGCTGTCCCTCGACATGGGGGCGTTGATCGCGGGCGCCAAGTACCGTGGCGAGTTCGAGGAACGCCTGAAATCCCTGCTCAACGAACTGTCGAAGCAGGAAGGGCAGATCATTCTGTTCATCGACGAACTGCACACCATGGTCGGCGCCGGTAAGGGCGAAGGCTCGATGGATGCGGGCAACATGCTCAAACCTGCGTTGGCCCGTGGCGAGTTGCACTGCGTCGGCGCGACCACGCTCAACGAGTACCGCCAATATATAGAGAAGGACGCGGCCCTTGAGCGGCGCTTCCAGAAAGTGTTGGTGGACGAACCGAGCGAAGAAGACACCATCGCCATTCTGCGTGGCCTGAAAGAGCGTTATGAAGTTCACCACAAAGTGGCGATCACCGACGGCGCGATCATCGCCGCGGCCAAGCTCAGTCATCGCTACATTACCGATCGTCAGTTGCCGGACAAGGCCATCGACCTGATCGACGAAGCCGCCAGCCGCATCCGCATGGAGATCGACTCCAAACCGGAAGTGCTGGACCGTCTGGAGCGTCGTCTGATTCAGCTGAAGGTGGAATCCCAGGCGCTGAAGAAAGAGAGCGACGAAGCGGCGATCAAGCGTCTGGAAAAACTCCAGGAAGAAATCGTTCGTCATGAACGTGAGTATTCGGACCTCGAAGAAATCTGGAACTCGGAAAAAGCCGAAGTCCAGGGCTCTGCGCAGATCCAGCAGAAAATCGAGCAGTCCCGCCAGGAGCTGGAAGCCGCACGCCGTAAAGGCGACCTGAACCGCATGGCCGAGCTTCAATACGGGGTGATCCCGGACCTGGAGCGCAGCCTGCAAATGGTCGACCAGCATGGCAAAAGCGAAAACCAGTTGCTGCGCAGCAAGGTGACCGAGGAAGAAATCGCCGAAGTCGTCTCGAAGTGGACCGGCATCCCCGTGTCGAAAATGCTCGAAGGCGAGCGCGACAAGCTGATGAAGATGGAAGGCCTGTTGCACCAGCGTGTGATCGGCCAGGACGAAGCGGTGGTCGCGGTTTCCAACGCGGTGCGCCGTTCGCGGGCCGGTTTGTCCGACCCGAATCGTCCAAGCGGTTCGTTCATGTTCCTCGGCCCGACCGGTGTCGGTAAAACCGAGTTGTGCAAGGCGTTGGCCGAGTTCCTTTTTGATACCGAAGAGGCGATGGTGCGGATCGACATGTCCGAGTTCATGGAGAAACATTCCGTGGCCCGGTTGATCGGTGCGCCACCAGGCTACGTAGGGTATGAAGAGGGCGGTTACCTGACCGAGGCGGTGCGTCGCAAGCCTTATTCGGTGATCCTGCTGGATGAGGTCGAGAAGGCCCACCCGGATGTGTTCAACATCTTGCTGCAAGTGCTGGAAGATGGCCGCCTGACCGACAGCCATGGCCGCACGGTGGATTTCAAGAACACCGTGATCGTCATGACCTCCAACCTGGGCTCGGTACAGATCCAGGAACTGGTCGGTGATCGTGAGGCTCAGCGCGCAGCGGTGATGGATGCGATTTCCACGCACTTCCGGCCGGAGTTCATCAACCGGGTCGACGAAGTAGTGATCTTCGAGCCATTGGCACGGGATCAGATCGCGGGCATTACCGAGATCCAGTTGGGTCGTCTGCGCAGTCGCCTGACTGAGCGCGAACTGAAACTGGAACTCAGCCCTGAGGCCATGGACAAGCTGATCGCGGTTGGCTACGACCCGGTGTACGGCGCACGGCCACTGAAACGTGCGATTCAGCGCTGGATCGAAAACCCGCTGGCGCAGCTGATTTTGTCGGGGCGTTTCATGCCCGGCGATACCGCCAAGGGTGTGGTGGAAAACGACGAAATCGTCTTCGCCTGATCCGCGTTAGCAACAAAATTGAAGAGGCCTCGCATTGCGAGGCCTTTTTTTCGTCAGGTTGTTGAACTCAAAGGAAAAGGCTTGTAAAGTGCGCCCCGCAGTAAGTCACCCGGAAGGGTTTCTGCTCCCCAAGCAGGAATCTGAAATAAGTTGCAAATCATTAACTTGAATGCAATTTAGGGGGTTGACAGAGGTGCTTAAGATTGTAGAATAGCGCGCCTCAGACACACGAACGCAGCGATGCGAACGGGTCGAAGAGAACGCAGTAAAGCTTCACCGTTGTAAATTGAAATGTGTAGTTCCGTGATAGCTCAGTCGGTAGAGCAAATGACTGTTAATCATTGGGTCCCAGGTTCGAGTCCTGGTCACGGAGCCAATTTCAAACCGGGGTATAGCGCAGTCCGGTAGCGCGCCTGCTTTGGGAGCAGGATGTCAGGAGTTCGAATCCCCTTACCCCGACCATTTTTGGGTCGTTAGCTCAGTTGGTAGAGCAGTTGGCTTTTAACCAATTGGTCGTAGGTTCGAATCCCACACGACCCACCATTTTTGAAACCAGTTAACGCTGGAATCGAATCTTAAGATCAGACGCCAAAAGCTCTGTTCGCAGAAGGCGCCTTTTAAAGGTGCCTTTTTTTTACCGGGGTATAGCGCAGTCCGGTAGCGCGCCTGCTTTGGGAGCAGGATGTCAGGAGTTCGAATCCCCTTACCCCGACCATATTAAAAATCCTCGTATCGAAAGATACGGGGATTTTTTTTGCCTTCGAAAAAGCCGAATCCTTTCAAGTCATCGTACAACTAGCCGATAACGAGCTGTCGGGGCGCACTCGCGACCTCCCATTCAGGCCAACAACAAGAAAGGCACTCGTTATGTTTCTTCGTCAGCTGAATATTGCCCCTCGTGCTGCGCTGGGTTTTGCCTTGATTGCCGTGCTGGTGGCGTTGCTTGGAATATTTGCCCTGGGGCAGATGTCGAGCATTCGCGAGAGCGAGGTGGCGGTGGAGAAGCAATGGCTGCCGAGCATCCGTGGTGGTGATGAGATCCGCGAGCTGATGCTGCGCATCCGTACCATTTCCTTGCGCATGGCACTGGATCAAGACCCAAAGAACATTCCAACCTACCGCGGCCAGATGGACACCCGCGACAAGGAACTGAGCGAGAAGATTGCGGCTTACGACAAACTGGTCGACACCGCTGAAGGCCAGGCCTTGTACGACCAGTTCAAAACCACCTTCGCCGCCTATCGCACCGGCATTGCCCAGTCGTTCACGCTGGCCGAGCAAGGTCGCCGTGACGAGCTGACCAAACTGCTGTTGATCGACATGAAAACCGTGGTCGATGGTTCCGGCAAGCAGCTCAATGACCTGGCGGACCTGTTCGCCAAACAGGTCGCCGTTGAAAGCCAGAAATCCGCAGCGCACTACGAAACCTCGCGATCCATCGTCAGCCTGTTCATCGCACTCGCGGCGCTGGCGACCGTCGGCCTGGCGATGTTGCTGACTCGCAGTATCGTCCGTCCGCTGAACGAAGCCCTGAGTGCGGCGGAAAGCGTGGCGCAGGGCGATTTGACTCGGCCTATCGCGACCCATGGCAACGACGAAGTGAGCCGTTTGCTCAAGGCGCTGGCGACCATGCAGCAAAACCTGCGGGAAACCCTGCAAGCCATCAGTGGCTCGGCGACGCAGCTGGCCACGGCGGCGGATGAGCTGAACGCCGTCACCCTCGACAGCACCCAGGGCCTGCAGCAACAGAACAACGAGATTGAGCAAGCCGCCACGGCGGTCAACGAAATGACCTCCGCCGTCGAAGAGGTTGCGCGCAACGCAGTGTCGACCTCCGATGCCACTCGCCAGTCCAGCGAGTCGGCGCATCTGGGGCAGGAGCGGGTCAGCGAAACCGCGAGTGCCATCAGCGCCCTGGCCAATGATGTGCAGCACACCGGTGAGTTGGTGCAATCGCTGGCCAATCAGTCCCAGGACATCGGCAAAGTGCTGGATGTGATTCGCGCCATTGCCGAGCAAACCAACCTGTTGGCGCTCAACGCTGCAATTGAAGCGGCGCGTGCGGGTGAAAGCGGGCGCGGTTTTGCGGTAGTGGCCGATGAGGTGCGTGCACTGGCGCATCGCACGCAGCAATCGACTCAGGAAATCGAACAAATGGTCCAGGGCATGCGCAGCGGTTCGAGCCTGGCGCTGGACTCGATGAATGCCAGCGCTTCCCGTGCTGCCGAAACTCTGGTGATGGCGACGCGGGCGGGGGACGCATTGCAGACGATCACTGCATCGGTTCACGAAATCCACGAGCGCAACCTGGTGATTGCCAGTGCAGCGGAAGAACAGGCTCAAGTGGCCCGGGAAGTGGATCGCAATCTGGTGAACATTCGTGATCTGTCGGTGCGTTCCGCTACCGGCGCGGATCAGACCAGTGCCTCCAGTCATGAGCTGTCGAAACTGGCCAATGCGTTGCAGGGGATGGTGCAGCGTTTTCGGGTGTAAAACCGCCAGGCGAAAAAAAGCCGCACCTCTCGGTGGAGAAGCGCGGCCGGGTGCCTTGCTCGGATGTGGCCATTTAACGGGCGAGGTGTATCGCTGCTGTGTCGCGCAAGGGGGAGTTTGTAAGCGAAGGGGGAAAATCGCGGGGGGAGGTACAGTAAGACACGGATCTCCAAATCAGTGGAGATCAAATGTGGGAGCGAGCCTGCTCGCGAAGCGGTGTGTCAGCCAACTCATGTGGTGACTGACACTCCGCTAT
>NZ_JAGYFZ010000179.1:0-5821 GCF_019946675.1 Pseudomonas sp. BF-B-15 | reverse complement strand
GTGTGTCAGTCGCCAACCTTATTGGCTGACCCACCGCTATCGCCAGCAAGCCGGCTCCTACAGGGGGCGATGTACGGCCAGTATTCTTTTTTTGATTTCAGTGATTTTGAACCCATGAAAACCGTGGCAATGGTGCTGTTCCCTGATTTTCTCCTGCTCGACATGGCCGGGCCCATGGAGGTGTTTTCCATCGCCAATCGTTATCTGGAACCGGCCGAGCGTTACGCGTTGTCGACCATCGGCACCGAGCACGGCGCGTTGCGTGCCTCCAACGGTGTCAACGTGCAGGCCGATGTGCATATCGATCAGGCGGATCAGGCGTATGACCTGTTGCTGGTGCCGGGCGGCCCCGGGGCCTACAACGAAAAACACCCGCCGTTGCTCGGCTGGCTCAAAGGTGCGGTTAAGCGGGCCGGACGTTATGGCTCGATCTGCACCGGCGCATTCGTGCTCGGGAATGCCGGCCTGATTGATGGCTACCGTGTCACCACCCACTGGCATTACACCGAACGGCTGATCAAGGGGTTCCCGAAGGCGACGGTGGAGACCGATCAGATCTTTGTTCAGGACCGCAACCTGATCACCTCCGGCGGCGTCACTGCCGGCATTGACCTGGCACTCGCCGTGGTTGCCGAAGACCATGGCAAGAAAGTCGCTCAGGACGTGGCCAAGGTGTTGCTGGTGGTGATGAAACGTCAGGGCGGACAGGCGCAATTCAGTCCGTTGATGGCGACGGTGGCCCCTCACGAAACGCCGGTGACACGCGTGCAGAACTATGTGCTCGACCACCTCGACGAAGCCTTCAGCATCGAGCGCATGGCCGGCCTGGCCACCATGAGTCCGCGTCATTTCGCCAGGGTGTTCGCCCGGGAAGTGAACATGACGCCGATGGAATTTCTCCAGAGCGCACGCATCGACTGTGCGAGAAATCTGTTGGAAACCAGTGACTTGCCGCTCAAGACCGTGGCTTTCAAAAGTGGTTTCGGCAGTGTGCGGCACATGCGGTTTCTGTTCAGTGAAAAACTCGGGTTGACCCCGTCCCAGTACCGCGAACAGTTCAGCTAGAGCCTTTTTGTCCGTTCTGCGCACCGTGATGGCCGTGACGCTCCCACCGTGACCGTTGTTCCGTCACCAAGGCCTGCGAAGATACCCGTGAACTCTTTGTAATGGAGGCGCGAGCCTGGCGCGCAATGGAAATAACAATCCGTTGAGCCGCTCAGGGTTTGCGCACGTGGACCTGCATGAACAGCGTCAGTGATTTGAACAACGAAGCGGTGCTGCGATTCGGCCCTTATGCGTTTCACCTGCGGCAACGGCTGATCCTCGACGGGGACCGGCCGCTGCGCATGGGCGGGCGGGCCCTGGATATCTTGCAGGTGCTGGTCCAGCGTGCGGGCAACGTGGTCAGCAAGGACGAACTCATCGCGCTCGTCTGGCCGACTTCTGTGGTCGAGGAGATCAACCTGCGCGTGCACATCGCCGCGCTGCGTCGCGCATTGGGCGACGGGCAGGACGGGCAGCGCTACATCGTCAACATTCCCCAGCGCGGTTATAGCTTTATCGCAGCCGTGCAGCGGGTGCCGGCGAGTACGCTGGCCTCGATCGAAACGGTTCAGAAACCTCAACACAACCTGCCCGCGCGCCTGTCGCCGGTCATCGGGCGCGATTCGCTGGTCGGCAGTCTGGTCCGGCAGTTACCGGTTCGGCGCCTCATGACCCTGACCGGTCCCGGCGGCATCGGCAAGACCACCGTGGCGTTGCGGGTGGCCGAACTGCTCTTGCAGCATTACCAGGATGGGGTCTGGCTGGTGGATCTGGCGGTGATCGATGACCCTGCGCAGGTGGTCGATCATCTGACCCGGGCGCTTGAGCTGGGCGTCGGAACCACCCTGGAGACATGGGCGCAACGTCATGCGTTATTGGTGCTCGACAATTGCGAGCACCTGCTCGAACGCTGCCGGACACTGGTCGAGGACCTGCTGATGGCGGCGCCACGCCTGTCGATCCTGGTGACCAGTCGCGAGCCGCTCCAGGCGCAGGGGGAAACGGTCCAGCGTTTGCCGCCACTGGCGGTGCCTCCGGCTTCGGCGTTGCACAGTGTGGCCGAAGCGATGGGCTATTCGGCGGTGCAACTGTTCGTCAGCCGTGCCCGTGCTCGTCAGCAAGGCTTTGTGCTGCGCGAACAAGACCTCAAGGTCGTGCGCGAAATCTGTCGCCGGCTCGATGGTCTGCCCCTGGCCATCGAACTGGCGGCGGCGCAGATTGATGCGTTGGCGCTGGTGGGCCTGCAAGCTCAACTGGACAATTGTTTTCAGCTGCTGACCCAGGGCCGGCGCACCGCCGTGCCCCGGCATCAAACCTTGAAAGCGGCGCTGGACTGGAGCTATGAGCAACTGAGCCCGCTGGAGCAAACCGTGTTGCAGCGCCTGTCGGTGTTCAAGATGGCCTTTACGCTGGATGCCGCCATTGGCGTGATCAGTTGCGCGGCATTGCTGCCTGCCCGCTTGATTGAAGGGGTGGAAAGTCTGGCGCTCAAATCGTTGCTATCGCTGGAGCAGGGCGGCGGACTGGCCCGCTACCGTTTCCTCAACACCACCCGCACCTACGCCCTGGAGAAACTCGAGGGCAGCGGTGAATTGCGCACCGTTGAAATGCGTTACGCCCGCTACATCAGCCGAGCGCGGTGGGTATCAAGCGGGCACGTGGCGCTGCAACTCGTCGAGTAAACGGCGGACTTTCGTCAGGTCCGGTGTGGCAAAACCTTCGGTGAACCGGTTGTAGATCGGTGCCAGCAGCGTATGGGCTTGCCGGTGCCGGCCCTGACGCTGCCAAAGCTGTGCCAGCGAGGTAGCGCTGCGCAGTTCCCAGGCCAGGGCGCCCTGATGGTTGGCGACGTTCAAGGCCCTGATCAGCAAGGCCTCGGCCGCGTCGGTGTTCAACGGGCACTCTTGCGCCAGAAGCGCCTCAGCCCTGGCTCGCAGGATCTCCGCCGTGTTCCAGCCCGCGATGCCGGTATCTGCCCGTTGTGACAAGTCGTCATCGACGAAACCGGTGTCCAGCGTCACCATGATGTCCTTGATCAACCCCTCGCCCGGCAGAAGGGAGGAGCGCAGCTCGGTGTGATCGATCACCTGTGCGTAGTGCATGGCCCAGGTGTAGAACAGCAGCACCGAGTGTTTTTGCGCTTGTTCCAGCAGCAGTCGCAAGAGTTCGCGCGCGGTGCGGGTGTCGCCGTTGTAGTGGGCGATCAGGCAACCGGCCAGCGCCAGGGTGTAGCAGATGGACGTGCCGTGGTTGATCTGCATCGCGATGTCCAGCGCTTGCCGGGCGGTGCGCCACGCCTGTTCCGGCCGGCCTTGCAGCCAGAGGATGCGCGCCAGAATGGTCAGGGCGGCGACGCTCTGGTCGTACTGCACGCCAAAACCGTGGGTGAAGCGGTTGAGGTGGCCGCTCTGTGCCATGCGCTGCAGCACCTCTTCGGCATTCACCCGCGCCTGCTCCTGATTCCCGGCAAAGTGCAGCGCCAGCACCCGCAAACGGTGGGTGCTGAGGGACAACACTTCATCGCCGTGCAGCCCCAACCGGTCGAACTGCTGGCTCTGCTCCAGGGCCATTTGATAGTTGGCACAGCAGAGGTTGACCGCCATGTGCCCGGACACCGCACGTAACTGACCGGCCACGTCGTTGCAGTGCCTGGCCAGCGTTCTGGCGCTGACGAAGGCCTCGACGGTTTCCGCCGTGCCGCCATGGGTGTGGTAGCAGGCGCTGCCGAGGGCCAGTTTGAGGGCCATTTTCAGCCGGGGGCAGGGCTCGGGCGCGGCATCCAGCAGGGCCAGCGCCTTGCGCACATACACGCCGTGCTCTTTGAGCAGCGACATTTCCTGCCAGAGCGGCGTCGATGTCGCGGTCAGGCGGATCGCCAACGTCTGCGGCCCTTGTGCGTCCAAGCCCCAATCGAGGGCTGCGCGAATATCTTCCAGACTGCGTGCATAACGCTCGATCCACGTCGCCGTCGCGATCAGCTCCCAGTCCTGCTGGGCCTGATGCATCAAGGCCAGGCAACGCTCGGCGTGGCGTTCGCGGGTGCCCGGCAGGTCGGCGGCCTGGTCGAGTTTTTCCAGGGCGTAGCTGCGCGTAGTGTCGAGCAGGCGGTAGAACACTTCTTCGTCGCCGACCTCGACGTTCAGCAGCGACTTGGCCACCAGTTGTGTGATCGAGCCAAACACCTCACAGGGTTCGATATGTTCGCCGACGATCACTGCTGCTGCCGACTCCAGGGTGAAGCCGCCTCTGAACACGCTCAGTCGGCGCAGGCAGGTTTGTTCGCAGGCACTCAGCAGTTCGAAACTCCAGTCCAACGTGGCGCGCAAGGTTTGATGGCGACCCAAGGTGGTCTGGCAGCCTTGGGTGAGCAGGCGAAAACTGCCTTGCAGTTGCGTGAGCAAGCCGCCCACGCCGAGGCCGCCGACTTGCGCCGCCGCCAGTTCAATCGCCAGGGGAATACCGTCCAGGCGCCGGCAGATTTCAATCGCCAGCGGCAGCTCGTCATCGCGCAGTTCGAAACTGTCGTGGCTGGCCATCGCCCGTTCGACAAACAACTGCAAGGCCGAAAAGCTCAGGGCCTGCGCGCGGTCGAGCACGGCAATGGGCGGCGGGCAGTCCAGTGACTCAAGACGCTGAACGAACTCGCCTTCGGCCCGCAGGCTCTCGCGGCTGGTGGTCAGAATGTGCACGTCGGGCGCGGCGCGCAGGATGCTTTCGCTCAACACGGCGATGGCGTCGAGCAGGTGTTCGCAGTTGTCGATCACCAGCAGCATCTGCCGGTCGCGCAAAAATGCGGGGAGGCCGCTCATCGGGTCGGTGTCATGCAACGACAGTTCGAGCAGCGTCGCCAGATGCGCGCTGATCATCGATGGATCGTTGATCGGCGCCAGGTCCAGCAGACGAATGCCATCGCGGTAGCGCCCGATCAATTGCTCGGCAACGCGCAGGGCCACGGTGGTTTTGCCGATGCCGCCGGGGCCGACCAGCGTAATGAAACGCTGGCGTGACAACTGGACCACCAGGCTGTCGACGAGGGACTGGCGACCGATCATGCGTGTACGCCGTACGGGCAGGTTGTGGCCGTTCGGTGCGGGGGCTTCATTCGCCGGATGTTGCTCGATGTGCTCCAAAGAGAACGGTGCGACAAAGCTGTAGCCGCGCTGGGCCACGGTGACGATGTAACGCTGGCCGTTCTGGCCGTCGCCGAGGGCTTTGCGCAACGCCGCCATGTGCACCCGCAGGTTGATGTCTTCGACAACGCTTTTGGGCCAGACCCCGGCGATCAGTTCCTGTTTGCTGACCACATTTCCGGCGTGTTCCAGAAGGATCAACAGAATATCCATGGCACGCCGACCCAGGCGCAGGGGCTGGTCGGCCTCCATCACCAGGCGTTGTCCGGGATAGATCCGGTAAGGGCCGAAATGGATGGCCTGTTCGGGGGAAAGGGTCAACGGGTCACTCCTGCTTGCAGCCGTCTGGTACGCGGTTACCGAGCATATTCGTCAGGTTTGTTCATTCGCGCAATGCGCTGGCCAACTGACTGCCGGGTGTTCACTTGGACTGCCGGTTTGCGATCCTCCCTGTTCTTTGCGTTTTTACTGGGCGTGGCGCTCGTGTAGAAGGCGCCGGGGCTTTTGGCGCGCCAGGGAAAATTAACAACGTTTAACTCGTCCTGCGTCCGGTCTACGCCCAAAACTCCAGCACCGCAACTGCCCAAGCTGTAGGAGCCGGCTTGCTGGCGATTGCAGTATTTCAGCCGAAGTTGTCGGCGATGGGT
>NZ_JAGYFZ010000178.1:0-5874 GCF_019946675.1 Pseudomonas sp. BF-B-15 | reverse complement strand
CGCTAAAAGCTTCGCGGGCAAGCCTCGCTCCTACAGGTTCGTGGTGTGATGGGTTACGCAGTTTTCCAGGTGATCTCTTCTTCGCCATCGGCGCTGATGCGCATCCAGCGATCCGCTGTCTCTTCACCTTCTTCCTCGACCCAACTGCCCGGCGCACAACGTACTTCTACGTTCAGCGCGGCAAACGCGGCGCGGGCGCAGGCGATGTCGTCTTCCCACGGGGTCTGGTCGCTTTCCAGATACAGGCTGTTCCATTTTCCTACCGCTTTCGGCAGCCAGGTCACTGGCACGTTGCCGGCCTTGCACTTGTAGGTCTGACCTTTCTGAACCCAATCGGTGCACGGGCCCAGCGCCGCGCCGAGCCAGGCGGATACGGCCTTGTGGTCGACGTCGGCGTCTTTCAGGTAAATCTCGATATCGGGTTGGCGCATGGATGTCCTCACTGCGGGTCTGAAAAATCCATTCGCGGATTTAGCCGGCCTCAAGCTGCTGCTCAAGACCAAAAATTAAGATTGAAGAACAAAATAATCGTAGCGCATCGAAACAGTGACCTCGAACGGTTCCACTTGTTCGATGACCGCCGCCCGGCGTTCGGCACTGGCGCGCCAGCCGTGAGGCGTCATGGCCAACAGGTTGGCGCGATCCTGACCACTTGCAAGCGTCAGCTTGAATTCCAGGGTTTCACTGTGTTGCAGCGCCATGCCGTCCGGCACCAGGGCCAGATGCTTGTCGTCGGTGTACTCACGCACTTCGTCGTACAGCCGCTCGCGCAATTCCATCAGGTGGCCGCTGGTCGGCCCGACTTTCATCAAACCGCCGCCGGGGCTGAGCAAGCGTTTGGCTTCCTCCCAGTCCAGCGGGCTGAAGACGCTGGCGAGAAACTGACAACTGCCGGACGCCAACGGCACCCGCGCCATGCTGGCGATCAACCAGGTCAGCTGCGGGTTGCGTTTGCAGGCGCGTTTGACCGCTTCCCGGGAGATGTCCAGTGCGTAACCGTCTGCGTTCGGCAACGCCTCGGCAATTTGCGCGGTGTAGTAACCCTCGCCACAACCGATGTCCAGCCAGCGCTGCGGCGCGTATTGCGCCGCCAGCTCAGCGAGACGCCTGGCCACCGGCGCGTAATGCCCGGCGTTCAGGAAGTCGCGCCGGGCTTCGACCATCGCCAGGTTATCCCCAGGGTCGCGGCTGTTCTTGTGCTGCACCGGCAACAGGTTCAGGTAACCCTGGCGCGCGCGGTCGAAACGATGCCCGGCGGGGCAGGCCACGCCGTTGTCCACCGCGTTCAGCGGTTCGCTGCAGATCGGGCAGGCGAGCATCAGGCGAGCAACTTGATCAGGGTCTGGTAGTAGATTTCGGTCAGCACGTCGAGGTCGGCGGCCAGCACGCGCTCGTTGACCTGGTGGATCGTCGCGTTGACCGGGCCCAGTTCAACCACCTGTGTACCCATGGTCGCGATAAAACGGCCATCGGAGGTGCCACCGCTGGTGGAGGCTTTGGTTTCGCGACCGGTGATGTCCTTGATGCTCGACGCGACGGCGTCCAGCAACGCGCCCGGTTCGGTGAGGAATGGCAGACCGGACAGCGCCCAGTCGATGTGCCAGTCCAGGCCATGCTTGTCGAGGATATCGGCGACGCGTTTCTGCAGGCCTTCGACGGTGGATTCGGTGGAGAAGCGGAAGTTGAACACCGCCACCAGATCACCGGGGATCACGTTGGTCGCGCCAGTGCCGGAATTCACGTTGGAAATCTGGAAACTGGTCGGCGGGAAGAAATCGTTGCCGTGGTCCCAATGCTCGGCGGCCAGTTCGGCCAGCGCCGGGGCGGCGAGGTGGATCGGGTTCTTGGCGAGGTGCGGATAAGCGACGTGACCTTGCACACCGCGTACGGTCAGCTTGGCGCCGAGGGAACCGCGACGGCCATTCTTGACCACGTCACCGACCAGCGTAGTGCTCGACGGTTCGCCGACGATGCACCAGTCCAGACGCTCCTTGCGCGCCGCCAGGCGTTCAACCACCGCCTTGGTGCCGTGGTGCGCCGGGCCTTCTTCATCGCTGGTGATCAGGAACGCGACTTTGCCCTTGTGATCCGGGTAATCGGCGACGAAGCGCTCGGCGGCCACGGTCATGGACGCCAGGCTGCCTTTCATGTCCGCTGCGCCACGACCGCAGAGCATGCCGTGTTCGTCGATCAGTGCGTTGAACGGGTCGATCTGCCAGGCGGTCACCGGGCCGGTCGGGACCACGTCGGTGTGGCCGGCGAAACACAATACCGGGCCATCGTGTTTGCCGTGGGTGGCCCAGAAGTTATCCACATCTTCGATGCGCATTGGCTCAAGCATAAAACCGGCATCGCCCAGGCGCTGCATCATCTGCTTCTGGCAATCGGCGTCGACCGGCGTCACGGACGGACGGCGGATCAGGTCGATGGCGAGTTGAAGGGTCGGCGAAAGGTCGGCGTGGGCCGTCATGGAAAACTCCGGTGCTTTATCTGTAGGAGCGAGGCTTGCCCGCGAAGAACGATAATGAGGTGTATCTGTTACACCGAGTCGCTTCGTTCGCGGGCAAGCCTCGCTCCTACGGGAAATGGGGGGCAAGGCCTGGAAAATGGCGGTTATCTTAAAGCAAAACGGCGGCCATTGGCCGCCGTTTAGTGCATCTGCAAAGATTTAGACTGCCGGTGCCGTTTCGGCCTCGACGGCCGGTTTCGGCAGCGAGGACAGGAACGCCATGATCAGCGCCGCCAGGTACGGCAGCGACTGCACCAGCAACATGATCACCCAGAAGCGCATGTCGTTGCTCGGCAGCCCGTTCACCAGGAAGATCCCCAGCGCCGCGCCCCACAACAGCAGCATGATGAACATCTCTTCACGCGCTTCAGAAATCGCCACCCAGAAGCCGTGGTTGTCGGCATTTTTCGGCGTGCGGAAGAACGGAATGCTGCTGGTGAAGAAGCCGTACAACACCGCTTTGGCGATGGTGTGCGACAACGCCAGCCCGGCCAGCGCCGCGCAGAACGCGTCCTTGAGGTTCACGCCAACGGCGCGACGGTAGAGGAAGATGATCTTGCCGACCTTGAACACGAACAACGCCAATGGCGGGATCGCGAAAATCAGCAACGGCGGATCGACCCGCTGCGGCACGATGATCATCGCCGCCGACCACAACAGTGCGCCCACGGTGAAGAAGATGTTCATGCCATCCGCCACCCACGGCAACCAGCCCGCGAGGAAGTGGTAGCGCTGGCCACGGGTCAGCTCGGTGTCCTTGCCGCGCAGCAGGCTGGCGGTGTGACGCTTGATGATCTGAATCGCACCGTAGGCCCAGCGGAAACGCTGTTTCTTGAAGTCGATAAAGGTATCGGGCATCAGGCCTTTGCCGTAGCTGGTGTGGTAGTACGCCGCCGACAAGCCTTTCTCGAACACGCGCAGACCCAACTCGGCGTCTTCGCAGATGCACCAGTCGGCCCAGCCGAGTTCCTCGAGCACCGAGCGCCGGGTCATGGTCATGGTGCCGTGCTGGATGATCGCGTCGCGGTCGTTACGGGTGACCATGCCGATGTGGAAGAAGCCTTTGTATTCCGCGTAGCAGAGCTTCTTGAAGGTGCTTTCGTTCTGGTCGCGATAATCCTGCGGCGACTGCACCACGGCGATTTTCGGATCGGCGAAGTGCGGCACCATGTGCTTGAGCCAGTTCGGGTCGACGCAGTAATCGGAGTCGATCACCGCAATCACTTCGGCATCTTTGGCGGTATGCGGAATCAGGTAGTTCAGCGCGCCGCCCTTGAAGCCGGCCAGCGGTGCGACGTGGAAGAACTTGAAGCGCGGACCGAGGGTTGCGCAGTAATCGCGCACCGGCTCCCAGACGGCCGGGTCCTTGGTGTTGTTGTCGATGATCAGGACTTCGAAGTCCGGATAGTCGAGGTTGGCCAGGGCGTTGAGGGTCTGTTTGACCATCTCCGGCGGCTCGTTGTAGCACGGCACGTGAATCGACACTTTCGGCCTGTAGTCCGAATCGCCCACCACCGGCAGGAATTCACGCCGGCGTTTGTGGGTCCAGACCGCTTCGGCCAGTTCATGCGCCTCGGTCAGCAGTACGATAAAGACCCCGAGTGCGCCGAGTGCGAGGAGAAATCCTACGGTCAGGCTGAACCAGGTGCTGTATTGCTGACTGTAGTCGTAGCCGATCCACACCAGCACCGAACCGCACAAGAAGGCGATAAAAGTCAGGAAGGTGCGGCCACGTTGACGCAGGGCCGAGCCGTCAATCATCAGCAAGGTCAGGGACAGCAGGGCCAACACCGCCGAGCCGATGGCCAGCACGCGCCATTGCGGGATCGCGACGACCGGGCCTTCGAAGTTGAATTTCTGCTGACGCGCAGCGTTGAACACGCCCCAATACGCGCCCACCGAACCTTCGTCACTGGCCTTCCACGGCTGGTCGAACGCTTCGATCACGAAGTAGTTGAAACCCTGGCGGTTAAGCTTGTTCACCAGCGTGCGCAGGTAGATCGCCTGATCTGCCGGGCTCGCATCGGTGCCGCCACGCATGCGGCCGTTGCTAGGCCAGCCAACCTCGGACAGCAGCAGCGGTTTTTTCGGGAACATCTTTTTCAGATCGCGAGCGCGGTCGAGGACGAACTGGCCGGCCTTGTCCACCGGGATGTATTCCCAGTAAGGCAGTACGTGCGCGGCAATCAGGTCGACGTGCTTGGCCAGTTCCGGGTGTTCTTCCCAGACGTGCCATTGCTCGGACGTGGTGACCGGCACCTTCACGGCTGCGCGAACGCGATCAAGGAGCACGCTCAGTTCGGCAGCGGTAATTTCCTTACGGAAGATGGCCTCGTTGCCTACGACCACACGAACCACGCTGCGTGAGGAGTTGGCGATCTCGATGGCCCGGGTGATTTCCCGCTCGTTGCGTTCCAGGTCCGGGCTGATCCAGATCCCCAGGGTAACCCGCAGGCCGAATTCCTCTGCCAGTTTGGGAATGTCTCCCAGGGTGCCATCGACCGAGTAGGTACGGATGTTGTCCGTCAGCTTGCTCATTATCTCCAGATCGCGACGCATTTGATCGTCGGTCGGGTACTGCTCTTTCTGCGGATACTGGCCTTGCTGGAACGGCGAGTACGAGAAACCGGAGATCTGTTCAGGCCAGTTGGGGGCGGTGACCGGGCGATTGATCAGCGCCCAGAAGCCGGTAAACAAGGCTGCGATGGCGAGCACCACGACCAGGTTGAGTCCAAATTTACGCGATGACATAGCTATTTCGGGTTCCAAAGGCTGTGGAACGAAGGAACGGTTGGCGATCGCCAAGGGGCGCGCATCCTACACCGGCAGTTCACTGAACGTACATCGGACAGGGAATTGCACGACGTTGGGCAATCGGCTTTCACATAAGTTCTTACACTTGTCGCTTGTAGCTTAGATCTTTTGGCGTGTGGCCCTATAATGCGCGCCGGTTTTTGGGGTAATGGTCATGAGTACAGAAGATCCGCGGTTTGCAGGCATCGCCCGTTTGTATGGCATCGAAGGGCTAGAGCGCCTGCGCGCGGCGCACGTGGCGATTGTTGGCGTCGGTGGCGTCGGCTCCTGGGCTGCGGAAGCGGTGGCGCGGTGTGGCGTGGGCGAGATTTCGCTGTTCGACCTCGACGACGTCTGCGTCAGCAATGCCAACCGTCAGTTGCATGCGCTGGACAGCACCGTCGGCAAGCCCAAGGTCGAGGTGATGGCTGAGCGCCTGCGCGGGATCAACCCGGATTGCACGGTGCATGCGGTGGCGGATTTCGTCACCCGCGACACCATGGCCGAATACATCACGCCGAACATCGACTGTGTGATCGACTGCATCGACAGCGTCAACGCCAAGGCTGCGC
>NZ_JAGYFZ010000177.1:0-5913 GCF_019946675.1 Pseudomonas sp. BF-B-15 | reverse complement strand
CTTGAAACCCACCCGCTGTTTCCGTTCAGGACGAATGTGCATTTCGTTCAGATCATTGATCGCAAGCATATTCGGCTGCGCATCTGGGAGCGTTGGGGCGGTATTCCGCTGGGTTCAGGCTCGTGCTCTTGTGGTGCTGCGGTTAACGGGATTCGTCGGGGGTTGTTGGACGATAGCGTTGAGGTTGAATGTGATGGCGGGAGTGTCACGGTTCAATGGGATGGTGTGGGGGCGGTGTTTCTTATTGGGCCGGTAGAGGCAGTTTTTTCGGGGACAATTGCGGATAGTTTGTTAAAAGAATGATTGTTGCTTTGTCGTGAAAGGCGGAGGAGCCCCCAATGGATTTTGGAGCAGGCCTGAATGGACTCAATCACTCATCGTCATACATCAGCTCCAAAGACTTGATCCGCTCGTCTGTAGCTTCAAATCTGGCGTAATACGCCTGTCTCTCTGTGTCACTCAATTGAGTGAAAAAGGGAAGGAAGTAGTTGTCGTTGTAGTAACCCTGTGCGCCTTGCATGTGGCCTCCCCAACAAGAAGAGTTGTAGCCCTCGAACGCTACCCATGGAGGCGGTACGGAGAATTTCTCGCCAGCGATGGCATCCAAAAAAACAACGCTATTGGTGACCAGTCGTACAGTCGACGGCTGCACCGATAATGCTGACCGTGCTGCAGAAAGTGTTCAAGGACAAGATCGCTTTGCCAGCCAGGCAGGAAAAACTGCACAAGGTCGTGCCGAGTTACGGCACCCAGCTGAATAGCCTCCCTTGAAAAACACTAAACTATGAAATGCCCGCTGAACGATTTAGCCAATCTGTTGCATCGACCGGTTGCATGCACAGCCACAAGCTTTCATTCAGATGTGTCTTGGGAGTCAAGGACGGTTCATAGTGCCCGCGCCTCTGGTGCAATATGCGGTGTCGGGTTCTTCAGATTTCCAAGAGTCGGCCTCGCCAAAATAATTGTATGGTGGCATTGTGCACTCGAATGCTAAATCGCTCGACCATCCGGGCGTTTGCGCAGAGAGAAGCACTCATTGAAGAATGCTTGATGTTGAATTCTTACAAGGAACTGCAAGCATGATCCACGACGCGACTCCCTCTTGGAGTGGATACAATTACCAAGGAAAGCTTGCTCTTCATTACGTACTTTGTCACATACGTGAAAAGCTTAGAGCAGATCCTGAATACACATTTCACGGTGATTCAATCGTTTTAGAGAATAATGAAGATTTTGAGTTGTTCGTGGGCGGGGAGTTGGTGTCGTTTCATCAAGTTAAAGCTTACGAAAAACAAAGTTTCAGTTCATATGATGAGGCGCTCTTCGGGCTTGCACTAAACTTGTATCTCCAGCCAGGGCCGTTAGGTTATATACATACTTGGAAGATTATTAACCTTCCGGCTGGTAAAAGCCTGCAACAAGCCATCGAAGATTTTATCAAGGAATTGATAAGTGAACATGATGCTACGCCGGCGTCGAGCACGATTTTCAAGGCAGTCAGTGTTGCGAAAGATAGAAATAAAACAGCGAAAATCATAAAGCAGGCGTTTCATGATTTTACTGTAGGTCAGGTCTATGAAGCGCTCCAAGCTATCGTGGCTGACCCGCTATTGGTTTTAGATAGAATACAGAGCTATATATATAATGGAAGGGCGTGCTGCAGCATCGATGATATCAATGATCTGGTTAAATCGAAGCTTCAAGAGATTCTTGTCATAAGGGGAGGGGTGAATACTGCAAAGCAGATCGATAGCGGTTTTCACCATTTGCTGGAAATGGTGGATGTCTATGTGACGGAGCGACACTTGCAAAAGCAAGTGTCTGATCTTTTGCATATCGATATATCCGACATTGTCGCAATTTTGGATTCGGATTATGAAGATGTAAGTAGTAAATATTTGGCCGTAAAGTTCAAAGAGCGTTTTTTCTGTCTCTTTGATGAGTTTATGAATAATCCTGACTATTACTCCACGCCCGAAGATTTGGAAGGGAGTGTCTGTAATCTTTCCCAGATTCGATATGCGTTGTTAGATGCCGGCCCAGAAAAGCTTTTTAGTTATTACAAAAATTTTTCGCCGTCCGTGAAGTTTGACTCGCTAACAAATATAGAGCAAGCCTTGGCGGTCAATGAAAACGGCGTTACAGACGTACTGCTGAGAATTTTTAATGCTATAGATTGTGAGTCTTGCGAAAATGATGAGGGTAATAATAAGTTGGTGTATCGATCGCTGAATAATCCGGAGAATTATTATCTTCCAACGACTATAAATGATCGATCGCCTACCAATATCGCCAAGAAACTCAGGGCCAATACTCGGATCGTCGAGGATCTATATGAAATCAACCATATGATCTACGATGGACCGCAGAGGATGTCGCTAAGTGAGCATGCTACTACGCATACTACCGCCCCAACGTCGGCCAACCAAGTGGAGGAAGAGCCCCGTGAAGACTATTTTGGCAATCTTCGACTTATACCTATTCAGCAAGCTATGGATGAACTAAATGCTGATTAATCTGATAGAAAAAGTCTTTTTGAGTAACGGATATGAGACTGTAAATTTCGAACACGGCTACGATGAATTGATAACAAGTCTGTTCAAACCAAAAGTTACTGAAAATAAAGCCGAGTACTATCTAGTTGTAGAATGTAAAAATGCTACTATCCAGCACGCTGAAGAGTTGCTAACCAAGTGGGCGGATGACTTGCATTTAAAAGTTAGAGAGAGTCCGAAGGTGGATAGGGTTTTCTCTAAAAATTGCACGATGATAATTTGCTGGCCTGAGCATGCTCTCACTAGAAAACAAGTGTTTCAGTTGGAAGAGGATAGGTACAATTTCAAAAAAAACGTAATTTCCTACAGTTCGGAAGAGCTCTTGGATTTGCAAGAGAAAAACAGCAGTTTTACACTTCTGCAACTCAATGAATTGGTGGGGCAAGGTGATGGAGCATATTTTCAACGTTTTAAAGAGAAATCAGCTGAGTTGGAAAATTATTACTCTCTCTTACTGAAAATTTTTATAAAAATTCCTTTTCTTATCTATCTGCATGATCCAAAGCGCTTATTTGATCTGAACTCATCTTTAGTTACTAATCTGTCCGAAAGTGAGTTGGCTTTGTACGAGTTCACGCTAGGGATTGATGAAGGTGTTGACGATGAAAAGTTAATGTCCGAATTTTTAAAGAGGGTAATCTAATGCTAAAGTTGTCGAGCATAGAATTCACTAATTTCAAAGTGTTCGGTAGCGATACCTATCGGGTCAATTTCAATGGTAGTGATCTAATGCTCCTAGATGGGCCCAATGGATATGGGAAAACATCGGTTTTCGATGCTATTGAGTTGGCTCTTTCCGGAACAATTAAACGTTTCATCAGTACAGACGGTCGTCAGACTCCTGAAGATGTGGTTGTGGCTTATGACCCTCAATCAGATGTCGTAATTGATGTAGTGCTTTCACGTTCGCCAGAAGATCTATTATCGTTCAGACGCAAACTCAAATCACCAATACCTACGGGCGCACAAAAGATATCTCGCTTTCCTGAGCTTTGGGATGTTTTTATCAGGGACGAGTCGGGTTGGACGTCAGCAAAACAAGCGGACGTAGACAAGATCCTTGAGAACAATAACTTCACTCGAGACTTTCATCTGTTTCATTATGTCCAGCAAGAGGAAGCGGCTTCATTTTTGAAGTCAAATAGCGAAACTGCACGGGCTACTGAAATATCACAGCTTTTTGGCGATACCGCCGCTGCAGAAGCCAAATACACATATCTGAAAAATACTGAAAGGCGGCTAGCTTCCCAGCGTACAATACAGCTTCAGAAAGCCGAGCTATTAAAAAAGAGCCACAATATAGACGGCGTTAGACATTCCACCAAATTTGGTGAAATCGAGCACCATTACCTGCTTCCTTGGTTACTTGAGACTTCTAAATCTCCGGAATGGGATTTGCCGGAGTTTGAAGCATTCAATCAATCAAAATTTTCATCTTTTTCCGGCGAGCTTGATGTGATGCTGGAGTTTGTTAAGAGTCGAGATTTTTATCTTAGTTCTCTTCCGTATTTAAGAGCCTACCGGTCACCTGATCTCGCTGCAGATTATATTTGCTTTTATAATTCTTTAGATCATGTTCAGGATATGGATGAAAAACGATCGAAGGATAAGGTTCTTGAGCGATGTCATGCCGCTTTGTTAGGGGGCGAGATTCCGGGGAACTTATTTGATATTTTTGAGCTATTAGGGCGGCATGATTTTGAACAGTTTCAAAAAGATCAAAATACGATAAATGAGCTTCGCAGGACGAGCTCGGGGTTAAAGGCAATCTACCGAAAAATCGTTGCCCAACATGCAGAGCTGAATAGTTCACTAACATTGCTACCTGAAGAGTCCAGGTGCCCGTTCTGTGGCAAGTCTCACGAAAACCATTATGAGCTTGAGGTTGCTGCTTCAGAGCGTGTAAGTGATTTTTCAAAGCTTTTATCGGATCAGGATGTATCAATTCTGGCACTGGCTAGTAGCATAAAAACTCGTTTTGTTGATCCAGTTATTGCGCAGATTGCAGATTATCGGGCTAAGAATACTGTCCTTCCAGATGAAGTGATGGCTTCGTTGAAAAAAGCCGACCTCGCCAGGGAACGTTTGATTAAATTTGACGCATGGTTAAAAAGTTGTCATTTCAGTGTTGATGATCTAATGTTTGCGCCATTATCTCATGATGTAGATGCTGAAAAACTTTCCTCTAGTCTAGATGAAATGATGCGTCGGATACATAAAAACACTCCGCTTGCTTCGCTGGAATATCAAGTCGCAAACGAAGGTGATGCCTTTGATCGGATGTTCAGGGAGTATTTTGGTAATCGCAACAGCAATCTCTTGTCGATGACTGAAGAAAGCGTAGAGCAAAAGAGGAAATACCTAGAGTCTTGTTTTTATTCGTCATTTCAAATTGTGTTAAAAGATATCGCTACACATACAGAGAATGCTAAAAAGTTAGAGAAGCTGGAGTTGGAACTAGCAGGGATCGGAGCGAAGGTGCTAAAGAAAATTCGTCAGTACAAAAAAAAGTTGATTGGCGATATCGAGATACCGTTTTATATTTACTCGGGGAAGATATTGCAGTCACACCAATCCGGAATTGGGCAGGGTGTCTTTCTTAAGGATCCTACTGGCGGAGATGAACTTAAAAACGTTAGATTGGTGTCAAATTACCAGCGTGATCATGATGTGCTGAATACCATGAGTTCGGGGCAGATTTCAGCGGTTGTTATTTCACTCACTCTGGCATTAAATAAGATTTACGCTAAGGGGTTCTCGCCAATTCTGATTGATGATCCTGTGCAAACCATGGATGACATCAATATGTCTTCCTTGGTCGAGTTGTTGCGTAATGAATTTCCTGATCGGCAAATAGTTCTTTCAACACACGAAGATAAGGTGGCTAAATATTTTGTCTATAAATATCTAAAATATGGACGGAAGGTACGTCAACTGAATCTTATGACAGGGGAAGAGTTTGATTCATTAGATAACTATATATACGCACCAGTGGTCGGCTAGGGTACGGTGAGCCGCTGAGGACGTGTATCGACCTTCAGGAATTTTCAACAGGCCAATGCACTTGCTCTTCGGAACACACCTCGCTAACCTGCCCCCGTCGCTGCCAATTCAGCGAACGGGTGTGGTAGCCCGGTTATTTCATAGACCCAGAACGCCTCAGGGCGTTTTTTTGTGCTGGCTGCTTTGTGGCGGCTGTGCATGGGAGGCTTCGGCCTGCCGGGTTTCTATGACCGGTCTACCACCCTGTGTACAGCCGTCTCCTTATTTTGCGTGGTAGCAAATTTGGAGAGGTCCACTTCATAGAGGCTCCACAATGATCAAAGAAACCCCGAATCCCCCCGATACGGATGACTAC
>NZ_JAGYFZ010000176.1:0-6126 GCF_019946675.1 Pseudomonas sp. BF-B-15 | reverse complement strand
ATAACATTCAACAGGCATGTTGACTGACACAACGCCTTCGCGGGCAAGCCTCGCTCCTACAAGGTATGTGTTGATTAGAGGATGTTGGAGTAATCCGCTTCGATCCGGTCCAGGCTCAGGTGGTTCAGGAAGTTGGAGAAGCACATCCACGCCGACAGCGCGTTCATGTCGCGGAACTGTTCCGGCAGGTATTTCGGCGGTACCACCAGGCCTTCGTCCACCAACTGGCGCAAGGTGCGCATGTCTTCCAGCGTAGTCTTGCCGCAAAACAGCAGCGGCACTTGCTCAAGTTTGCCTTTACGCACGGCCAACTGAATGTAGTTGTAAACCATGATAAAGCCCTTGAGGTAGGACAAGTCTTTGGTAAATGGCAGACCGTTCGGCACCGAACCACGGAAAACCCGACTGGCGTTGCCGTAGCTTTCCGCCATTTCAAAGCCCTGCTCGCGGAAGAACTCGAAGATCTGCAGGAAGTCCGCGCCCTCCTCCACCATGTGAATGGCGCGGGTGCGGTTGGTCAGTTTGCGCAGGCGGCTCGGGTAAGAGGCGAAGGTGATGATTTCCATCAGGATCGCCAAACCTTCCTGGGTCACCGTCGACGAGGGCGGCCCCTTGGACAGGAAGGTGCAGATCGGCTGGTTCAGACCGTTGAGCGTAGTGCCGACATGCACCAGCCCTTCATGGACCTCCAACGCCCGCACGTCACGCTCGTTGAACATCGCGTCGGTGCGGATCTTGATGTAGTCGGCGCCGGCCGCCGCATCGGCGACGATGCCGTCGGACTCGAACACCCGAATGGTTTCCTCGGCCTCGCCAAACACTTTGCTCAGCCGGGTTTGCAACAAATGCACGGCGTCCTTGGCGGTGAGGATTTTCGGCTCGTCCTTCAGGTCACCACGACCATCGATGTTGTTCAAATAATCGGAGAGCATCAGGCCGAGGTCGGACAGGGTCGGGTCACCGGCGTGAAACGCATCGGATGCCGCGCCATACAACTCCTGGGAAATCAGGCCGAAATCTTCTGTGCCGCGCGCTTCAAGCATGCGCACCACCATCCGGTATTCCTTGCACATGCGCCGCATGATCTGGCCGACCGGGTTGAACTGGCCAAGCTGACGGGTGATGTCGCGCTCGATGTTCTGGAATTCCAGTTTCACTTTGCTGGAGTCGAAGGACAGCGGCCGGTTCAGGTAGTAATCACGGTCCACCGCCGGCATTTCCTTGCCCTTGGCCTTGAGGAAACCCTTGCGGATGCTGTCGTCCCACTTCACCGCATCCAGGACGCGAATCGGCGTCTGCGCCAGCACAATGCGATCGGACAACATGCGTATCGTCTGCTGGTAATCGTCCACCCGAAACTCCTGTAGAAAAACCGTTATGTGCTGGGTTTATTTGGCTTTGGCCAGGCGCTGATAGCGCACGGCTTCGACGAAGACATCGGAATTGGCCGGATCGTCGAGGTAAGCGAAGACCTGGTCCATGCGTGTGTTGATCAGCACGCCGTCACCGTCGTCGGTCTGGAAACCTTCTCCGCTGAGGACTTTTTGCCCCAGGGCCTGGTTGATCTGCTCGAGGTCGAGGTTGTAGACCACCAGTTCATGCTTGTCGGTGAGTTCGAAACCGGCAATGGTGAAATGCCCGCCAAACTGCGCCGGGACTTTTGCCGACAGGTACCAGCGGTTGCCATGGCGCGAGACGGTGAAGGGATAGGCTTCGCGTTCCTTGGGTTTGGCCTTGAAGTAGCTGACCGCCTGATAGCGATTTTCGCCGATGCGCGTCAGCTCCAGATTCAGCGGCTCGCCCCAGGCGTTGGTGCTGGTCCATTTGCCGAGTAATCCTTTGGGCGCGGGGTCGCTCGTGGGCAATGGCTCCCTGAAGGTCACCAGACAGCCACTGAGCAGCAGGATCGACAAGGCGATCACAACGACGCGCCAGGCTTTCATTCAATACTCCCTATGAACACAGTCCCCGAATGCTCACTGTCCCTGTAGGAGCGTGGCTTGCCCGCGAAGGCGATGTGTCAGTCAACACATCATCTGTTGAATGTTAAATCGCCTTCGCGGGCAAGCCTCGCTCCTACAGGTCGCGGTTCATCGCAGGATCACACCGACGCCAGTACCAAGTGCATATACCGCGTCAGGATACCGAGCATTTCAGCTTCGGCGTCAGGCTCGGCGTCGTTGAGCAGCCCCTGATATTCCATCCGTCCGATAATCGCCGTCAACACTTTGGCATCCTGGTGTGGCTCACGGGAACCCAAAACCTGGAAAAGCTGACACGTACCCTGCAGGAGAATCTGCTGATGCGAGCGCACCAGTTCCGCCAGGCGCGGGTTCAGCAGCGCTTCCTGACGGAACGCCTGTTCGGCCATCAGGTGTTCGCGACGGTTGATCAGTTGCCGGTGAACATAGTCCGCCATCAACCGTGCAATGTCGTCCGCCAGTTGCGAGCGCGACTCGGGGCTGCCGTCGCCGCTGACGACCATCTCGCGCAGCAACCCTTCATTGTTCACCCACAACTTGGCCATGAACGCCGCGCTGCGTTCCACATATTGGGCAAAGGTATCGGTGAGCAAGTCATCGATGTCCTTGAAATAGTAAGTGGTGGCCGACAGTGGCACACCCGCTTCTGCGGCAACCGCACGGTGACGCACGGCCCGCACGCCATCGCGCACGACAATGCGCATGGCCGCATCGAGAATGTCCTGTCGACGCTGCTCGCTGCCCTGACGGCTGGCCTTGCGGCCCTGGTACTGAACACTTTCAGCGACCGCAGTGGCGATACCCGCTGCACCTTCTTGAGCCATTGCACGGTTCACGACAGGAATTCCTCTCTCATTTCAAAAGTAACCAATTGATACGTTTGTACCAGACAGGCAATAAAAAGCCGCCTGTTATAGGCGGCTTTTTAATTGAAACATTTACGCTTGCGGCCGCATGTGCGGGAACAGGATCACGTCGCGGATCGACGGGGAGTTGGTCAGCAGCATCACCAGACGGTCGATGCCGATGCCTTCACCGGCCGTTGGCGGCATGCCGTACTCCAGCGCGCGAACGAAGTCGGCGTCGTAGTGCATGGCTTCGTCGTCGCCGGCGTCCTTGTCGGCCACCTGCGCCATGAAGCGCTCGGCCTGGTCTTCCGCGTCGTTCAACTCGGAGTAGGCGTTGGCGATTTCACGGCCACCGATGAACAATTCGAAACGGTCGGTGACGTTCGGGTTGTCGTCGTTGCGACGGGCCAGCGGCGACACTTCGAACGGGTACTGGGTAATGAAGTGCGGCTGCTCCAGCTTGTGCTCGACCAGCTCTTCGAAAATCATCACCTGCAATTTGCCCAGGCCTTCGAAGCCCAGCACCTTGGCGCCGGCTTTCTTGGCGATGGCGCGGGCCTTGTCGATGTCGTTCAGATCATCGGCAGTCAGCTCAGGGTTGTACTTGAGGATCGAATCGAACACCGACAGACGCACGAACGGTTCGCCGAAGTGGAACACCTTGTCGCCGTACGGCACGTCGGTGCTGCCCAGAACCAGCTGCGCCAGCTCGCGGAACAGTTCCTCGGTCAGGTCCATGTTGTCTTCGTAGTCGGCGTAAGCCTGGTAGAACTCCAACATGGTGAATTCAGGGTTGTGACGGGTCGAAACGCCTTCGTTACGGAAGTTGCGGTTGATCTCGAACACTTTCTCGAAGCCGCCAACCACCAGACGCTTGAGGTACAGCTCAGGCGCAATACGCAGGAACATTTCCATGTCCAGCGCGTTGTGGTGCGTTTCGAACGGCTTGGCCGCCGCACCGCCCGGAATGGTTTGCAGCATCGGCGTTTCCACTTCCAGGAAGTCACGCTGCATCAGGAAGCTGCGGATGTGGGCGATGACTTGCGAACGCACGCGGAAGGTCTGGCGCACGTCTTCGTTGACGATCAGGTCAACGTAACGCTGACGATAGCGCTGTTCGGTGTCGGTCAGGCCGTGGTGCTTGTCCGGCAGCGGGCGCAGGGATTTGGTCAGCAGGCGCACGCTGGTCATTTCAACGTACAGGTCGCCCTTGCCGGAACGGGCCAGGGTGCCTTCGGCGGCAATGATGTCGCCCATGTCCCAGGTTTTCACCGCGGCCAGGGTTTCTTCGGACAGGGTCTTGCGGTTGACGTAGACCTGGATGCGACCGGTCATGTCCTGGATCACCATGAACGAGCCACGGTTGAGCATGATGCGACCGGCAACCTTGACCGGGATTGCAGCCTCTGCGAGCTCTTCCTTGGTCTTGTCCACGTACTGTTTCTGCAAGTCTTCGCAGTAGTTTTCGCGGCGGAAGTCGTTCGGGAAGGCATTGCCCTTGGCGCGCTCGGCAGCAAGCTTTTCCTTGCGCAGGGCGATCAGGGAGTTTTCTTCCTGTTGCAGGGCTTGCGGGTCGAGTTCTAGGTCGCTCATGTCTTTAGATATTCCATCTGGTTCGTTGCCCCCGGCCTGCGGCCGGGGATCGCCAGCGAGCTGGCTCCTACAGGGGATCGGGGGGTGTCAGCCGATCCCGTATTGCATTGCTTACAAGCCCGACTTCAGGCTCGCTTCGAGGTATTCATCGATATCACCGTCGAGTACCTTGTCGCAGTCACTGCGCTCGATGTTAGTGCGCAGATCCTTGATGCGCGAGGCATCGAGTACATAAGAACGGATCTGATGACCCCAGCCGATATCGGACTTGGTGTCTTCCAGCGCCTGGGACGCCGCGTTGCGCTTCTGCATTTCCTGCTCGTACAACTTGGCCCGCAGCATTTTCATGGCGGTGTCCTTGTTGGCGTGCTGGGAACGTTCGTTCTGGCAGCTGACCACGGTGTTGGTCGGTACGTGGGTGATACGTACGGCCGAGTCGGTGGTGTTTACGTGCTGACCACCGGCACCGGAGGAGCGATAGGTGTCGATCCGCAAGTCTGCCGGGTTGATTTCGATTTCCACCTTGTCGTCGATCTCTGGCGAGACGAAAACCGCCGAGAACGAAGTGTGACGACGGTTGCCGGAGTCGAACGGGCTCTTGCGCACCAGGCGGTGTACGCCGATCTCGGTACGCAGCCAGCCAAAGGCGTATTCGCCCTTGATGTGCACGGTCGCGCCCTTGATGCCGGCGACTTCACCGGCCGACAGTTCCATGATGGTGGCGTCGAAGCCGCGTTTGTCAGCCCAGCGCAGGTACATGCGCAGCAGGATGTTGGCCCAGTCCTGGGCCTCGGTGCCACCGGAGCCGGCCTGGATGTCCAGGTAGGCGTTGTTCGGGTCCATTTCATGGCTGAACATGCGGCGGAATTCAAGCTTGGCGAGGTTTTCCTCGAGACGGGCCAGCTCGGCGACGACATCGCCCACTGCGCCTTCGTCGTTTTCTTCGACGGCCATGTCCAGCAGGTCGCGGCAATCGGCCAGACCGGTGTTCAGCTCGTCCAGGGTATCGACGATCTGTGCCAGCGCAGAGCGCTCGCGGCCCAACTCCTGGGCATATTCAGGTTTGTTCCAGACGCTCGGATCTTCAAGCTCGCGATTGACTTCGGTCAGACGCTCGTGCTTTTGATCGTAGTCAAAGATACCCCCGAATAGTTTCGGAGCGCTCGGACAGGTCCTTGATGGTGTTAAGGATCGGGTTGATTTCCATGGCGGGCAGCACTCGTTGGCGAACTTTTGAAAGCCGGCGAGTATAACGGCAAACGGCCGGAAACGGCAGCCCGCTTGGCCGAAAAGGCCCGGTGTGTTTTCGGAGCGGCCGTACACCGATCAACTGTAGGAGCCGGCTTGCCGGCGATGGCTTACTAAGATCCAGACTCTGTTTTCGGTCGGAGTACATATCCGTTCTTTTGGTAACGGCGGCTATCGGTTTCGCCCTTACGGCGAGTCACTTGGAAGAGCCCCAAGTAACCAAGGGCTCTTGCCCCTTTCGTTCGGTGCCTCGCTGTGGCTCGGCATGCCCTCGCTCCGGTCCTGCTCCGTGGGCCCGCCGCCATCGGCCATCCATGGCCGGGGGCGGCTAACCCGGCATCCATGCCGGGTTGCCCACTGCGCAGAACCTGCGCTCGGCCTCTCGAGGGGGCGCTCAGATCAAAAGCGGAAGGCGAGCTAACGCTCGGCCTGATGAGTGGTGGGAATCAAAAGCA
>NZ_JAGYFZ010000175.1:0-6207 GCF_019946675.1 Pseudomonas sp. BF-B-15 | reverse complement strand
CCACATCCCTGGGTGTTCGACCATAATAATTCGCTCCACTGGGGCACATGACTGTCAGGGATTACCGCATGACTACCAGCACGACCTATTCAGAAACCACGCCTGCGCAACCGACGAACTCCGCCACCCGCGTGGCGACCGCGAGTTTCATCGGCACCGCCATCGAGTTCTACGACTTCTACGTGTACGCCACTGCCGCCGCGCTGGTGATCGGTCCGGTGTTTTTTCCGCAGACCTCCGGCACGGCCCAAATGCTCTCGGCATTTCTCACGTTCGGCATCGCGTTCCTCGCCAGGCCACTGGGCTCGGCACTGTTCGGCCACTTCGGTGACCGCATCGGGCGCAAATCGACCCTGGTCGCCTCCTTGCTGCTGATGGGCGTGTGCACCACGCTGATCGGCGTGTTGCCGGGTTACGACAGCATCGGGGCCTGGGCGCCGATCCTGCTCTGCGTGCTGCGCTTCGGCCAGGGTTTGGGCCTGGGTGGCGAATGGGGCGGCGCGGCATTACTGGCGACGGAGAACGCACCCAAGGGCAAGCGCGCCTGGTTCGGCATGTTCCCGCAGCTTGGCCCGTCGATTGGCTTTCTCGCGGCCAACGGGCTGTTTTTGACGCTGGCAATGACGCTGGACGACGAACAGTTCCGTTCGTGGGGCTGGCGGATCCCGTTCCTGCTCAGCGCCGCGCTGGTGATGGTCGGCCTGTACGTGCGCCTCAAGCTGCACGAAACCCCGGTGTTCGCCAATGCCATGGCCCGTCAGGAACGGGTGAAGATCCCGCTGGTCGAGCTGTTCAGCCAGTATTGGGCGCCGATGCTGCTGGGCGCCGGTTCGATGGTGGTGTGCTACGCGCTGTTCTACATCTCGACGGTGTTTTCGCTGAGTTATGGCGTGTCGACGCTGGGCTACACCCGCGAAACCTTCCTCGCGCTGCTGTGTTTTGCGGTGCTGTTCATGGCCGCCGCGACACCATTGTCGGCCTGGGCCAGTGACCGTTACGGGCGCAAACCGGTGCTGATCATCGGCGGCGTGCTGGCGATTCTGTCCGGGTTCTTGATGGAGCCGCTGCTGACCCAGGGTTCGACCTGGGGCGTGGCGCTGTTCCTGTGCATCGAGCTGTTTTTGATGGGCGTGACGTTTGCGCCAATGGGTGCGCTGCTGCCGGAGCTGTTTCCGACACACGTGCGTTATACCGGAGCGTCAGCGGCCTACAACCTGGGCGGCATTGTCGGAGCCTCGGCGGCGCCGTTCTTTGCGCAGAAGCTGGTGGCGATGGGCGGTTTGAGTTACGTCGGCGGGTATGTGTCGGGGGCGGCGGTGCTGAGTTTGATTGCGGTGCTGTGCCTGAAAGAGACGCGTCACAACGATTTGAATCGGGTGGCCTGATAGAAAAAGCTTCGCGGGCAAGCCTCGCTCCTACAGGTCCGCGTCGAACGACAATGGTTCGCTCGACAAATAACCTGTAGGAGCGAGGCTTGCCCGCGAAGGCCGCGCCTCGGTTACAGCTCGACTACGACCGCCTGAGAAGCGCGGGTCGCCTTGGCACGGGCAGCCTCGATCGACTCGTCCCGCGCCAGCGCCACACCCATCCGGCGCTGACCATTCACTTCAGGTTTGCCGAACAGACGCAACGCCGTGTCCGGCTCGCTCAATGCCGCGCCGAGATTGGCAAAAGCCGTCTGGGTCGACTGCCCTTCCACCAGAATTACCGCCGAAGCCGAAGGCGCGAACTGACGGATCAATGGAATCGGCAGCCCCAGAATGGCCCGTGCGTGCAGTGCGAACTGCGACAGGTCCTGAGAAATCAGGGTCACCAGGCCGGTGTCGTGCGGGCGTGGCGAGACTTCGCTGAACCACACCTGATCGCCTTTGATGAACAGCTCGACGCCAAACAGACCACGACCGCCCAAGGCTTCGGTGACCGCCTTGGCCACACGCTCGGATTCCGCCAGGGCAACCGGGCTCATGGCTTGTGGCTGCCAGGATTCCTGATAGTCGCCCTTCTCCTGACGGTGACCGACCGGCGCGCAGAACGTGGTGCCGCCGACGTGACGCACGGTCAGCAAGGTGATTTCGTAATCGAAGTCGATGAAGCCCTCGACGATCACCCGACCTTTACCGGCACGACCGCCTTCTTGCGCGTAATCCCACGCGGTTTTCACGTCATCGACACTGCGCAGCAGACTCTGGCCCTTGCCCGACGAACTCATCACCGGCTTGACCACGCACGGGAAGCCCAGGTCCTGAACGGCTTTGCTGTAATCCTCGAAGGTGTCGGCAAAGTGGTACGGCGAGGTCGGCAGGTCCAACTCTTCAGCGGCCAGGCGACGGATGCCTTCACGGTTCATGGTCAGTTGCGCGGCGCGTGCGGTCGGGATCACGGTGAAGCCTTCGGCTTCCAGTTCGACCAGGGTCGCGGTGGCGATGGCTTCGATTTCCGGCACGATGAAGTGCGGCTTCTCGGCTTCGATCACGGCACGCAGGGCAGCGCCGTCGAGCATGTTGATCACGTGGCTGCGGTGAGCGACTTGCATGGCCGGCGCGTTGGCGTAACGGTCAACGGCAATCACTTCAACGCCCAGGCGTTGCAGCTCGATCACCACTTCCTTGCCCAACTCACCACAGCCACACATCAATACGCGGGTCGCGGTTGGCGACAATGGAGTTCCGATACGGGTCATCTCAGGTCCTCAAAGGAGCGGATCATCGAGGGTCGCGGTGCCTGGCACGCTTCCCATGGGGAGAAAGCGCGGCATTTTACATGAACCTGAGGGTTTGGCTTCAGCCGGCGATGGCCAGTTTACGCAAGCGCCACGCCATGATCAGCCACACGACGGTCACGCCGGCGAACTTCGAGCCCATGGCGGTGAGGATCACCGCCGGGGTGAAGGCGTCGATCATGCCGAAGAAGATGAAGGTATCGAGGGGAATGCTCAGGGCCGAACTTATCCACAGGCGGTCGTGCAGCGGGCGTTTGGTGATGCTGAACACCAGCCAGTCGATGCATTCGGAGACCGCGAACGCGGTGGCGCTGGCCAGGGCGATGGACGGATCGGAGGTGACATAGGACAGCACCAGCGCTGCCAGCATTGCCGCGATTGCACCGTGGCCGAAACGGGTTTGCACCATGTCGCGCAGGATGAAGACCAAACCGCCCCAGGCGGACCAGATGATGTCCAGGTGCGGCGCGGTGGAAAAGGCGTAGTTGATCAGCACGACGCTGCTGATGTAGGCGATCAGGAAGAGCATGGGACGTGAGAGTACCTGTCAATTTGGCGCACAGAGTACTGCAGAGAAGGTTGTGGTGTCAGCGCTGATGCCTTCGCGGGCAAGCCTCGCTCCTACGGATCTGCGTCGAACACGTAATTGTGGTTCAACCCTCACCCTGTAGGAGCGAGGCTTGCCCGCGAAGGGCGCACCTCAATTATCCGATTTAGCTCCGAACATCCAGATCAACCCACTGGATTTCGCCCGCTCATGGCACAACCCCAACACCTTGCGCCGCTCTTCGTTGTCCATCCGGCTCCAGCCCGTGATTTCCGCCACGGTGCGCTGGCACCCGGTGCAGATGTCATCGTCGTCCAGCGCACAGATATTCACGCAGGGCGATAGCACCGGACGTTCGGGCGTGTTCATTCTTCCTGCTCTGCCAGATCGCGGGCATAACGCTGGGAGTTATGCACATAGTGCGCAGCGCTGGCCTCGAGCATTTTTTTCTGCGGCTCGGTCAGCTCGCGCACGACCTTGCCGGGCGAGCCCATGACCAGCGAACCGTCCGGAATCTCCTTGCCTTCGCCGATCAGCGAGTTGGCGCCGATGATGCAGTTCTTGCCGATTTTTGCGCCGTTGAGGATCACTGCATTAATACCGATCAGGCTGTAGTCACCGACGGTGCAGCCGTGGAGCATGGCGTTGTGGCCGATGGTCACGCCGGTGCCGATGGTCAGCGGGTAGCCCATGTCGGTGTGCATCACGGTGCCGTCCTGGACGTTGCTGTTCTTGCCGATCAGGATCAGTTCGTTGTCGCCACGCAGCACGGCGTTGAACCAGACGTTGGCGCCCTCTTCCAGTTTGACCTTGCCCACCAGCACGGCGTTGGGGGCAACCCAGCTCTGTGGATGGGTGTCGACGCGGGCGTCGCCCAGGCGGTATTTCATCGTGTTGTCCTCAGGCTCAGGCAGCCGCGGCTTCACGCCATACGAGCGATGGCTTCAGGTGTTGATAAAACTCTTGGGCGGCTGGTGCAGGCTGATTTTGGCGTCATAGAGCAAGTTGATCAACTCGACGATCATGATCGCGGTCAGGCCCCAGATCTTGTATTCGCCATAACGATAACTCGGCACGTACCAACTGCGGCCCTGGTAATCGATGCGATGGGTATGTTCACGCGGGTCCTTGCGGAAGAATTCCAGGGGAACGCTGAACACCGCAGCGATCTCGGCGTCGTTGGCCAGGTACTCGACAAAATCCGGGATCACGCCGACATAAGGCGTGACCTTGATGCCGTGCAGGGAAATCAGCGGGCTCAACGGCCCGATCACTTCGACCAGCCCCGGCGGCAGGCCGATTTCTTCTTCGGCCTCGCGTAGCGCGGTGAAAATCAGGTCCGGGTCTTCCGGGTCGCGGCGTCCGCCGGGGAAGGCCACTTCGCCGCCATGGGTCGAGAGCCCGCTGGCGCGCAGGGTCAGAACCAGTTCCGGTTCATCACTGCGAGTGATGGGCACCAGAACCGCGGCCTCCGGGAAACGCTTGTCGGTTTCCAGTGTGCGTGGGGTGTGGTTGCTTACTCGATGCAGTAGCTCGTCCAGCATGAGTCTTCTCGATTTATTCGCTACTTCGCATCATGCACCAATCACACCGACCGCCCAACCCCCCGAACTGCGGAGTGTCGCTAAACGACAACTTGCCGACAGACACCGCCGCACGCCAAGATAGGCGCAGCATTCAGGAACCCAAGCATGAAATTTTGCAGTCAGTGCGGCAACCCGGTCACCCAGCGCATTCCCGAAGGCGATTCGCGTCTGCGTTTTGTCTGTGACAGCTGTCAGGCGATTCACTACCAGAACCCCAATATCGTCGCCGGCTGCGTGGCGACCTGGGGCTCGAAAGTGTTGCTGTGCCGGCGCGCCATCGAGCCACGGCTCGGTTACTGGACCCTGCCCGCCGGTTTCATGGAGAACGGTGAAACCATCGAGCAGGCGGCCATTCGCGAAACGGCCGAAGAAGCCTGCGCGCGGGTGCGTAACTTGAGCATCTATACGTTGATCGATGTGCCGCACATCAGTCAGGTGCATGTGTTCTTTCGTGCAGAGCTCGTGGACCTGGATTTTTCCGCCGGTCCCGAGAGCCTGGAAGTGGCACTTTTCGACGAAGCCGACATCCCGTGGTCCGACCTGGCTTTCCGCACGGTGGGCCGTACCTTAGAATGCTTCTTCGCTGACCGGCGGACCGAGGTCTACCCCGTGAGATCCGAGTCGATCCCGCCGCTTGCTCAGCCTGCCATCACCTAAAAAACATCTATAAATAAAATAGCCGCGACACCTCTTAGGGATATCGTTTCAATGCGCTGGTTGCTTGCCCTGTTTTGCTTGTCGTTCGTCGCTATCTCCCAGGCTTCCGTAGCGGAAACGCTGGACGGCAAAGTCATCGACAAAGTCCTGGTTCTCAAGTCCGCCCACCAATTGCAATTGATCAACGACGGCAAGCCGCTGAAGACCTATCGCATCTCCCTGGGCAAACGCCCCAAGGGGCCGAAACTGATGGAAGGCGACAAACGCACGCCTGAAGGTTTCTATTGGCTGGACTGGCGCAAGGTCAGCGATAAATTCAACCTGGCGATGCACATCTCCTACCCGAACATCAGCGACTCTGCGCGCGCCCGGCGCGAAGGCGTCGAGCCCGGCGGCATGATCATGATCCACGGCACGCCGGACACCGAAGAAAACCCTGAAAACCTGTTCCACACCCTGGACTGGACCGACGGCTGCATCGCCATGCGCAACATGGACATGCGCGAGGTATGGGGCCTGGTGCCGGACGGCACGATGATCGAAATCCGCCCGTAACACCCATGTTTCTCAAAAAGCCCGCTGACCATTACCGGTCCAGCGGGCTTTTTCATTGGCGCACCCTTTGCGGCTCCGAAGGATCCAGCACTTAGCGATACGTAGCTGTCGGAAAACTGAACGCACATCATGAAACACCCCCA
>NZ_JAGYFZ010000174.1:0-6325 GCF_019946675.1 Pseudomonas sp. BF-B-15 | reverse complement strand
GTATCAGACAGACCGAGGCGTCCCGATCGCCAGCAAGCTGGCTCCTACAGGGTTTGCGTTACCCCCAATTCCGAACACATCCGAGATCCGTAGGAGCCGGCTTGCTGGCGATCCAGGCAACGCGGTGTATCAGACAGACCGAGGCGTCCCGATCGCCAGCAAGCTGGCTCCTACAGGGTTTGCGTTACCCCCGCCCCCGAACACACCCGAGATCCGTAGGAGCCGGCTTGCTGGCGATCCAGGCAACGCGGTGTATCAGACAGACCGAGGCGTCCCGATCGCCAGCAAGCCGGCTCCTACAGGTTTGAGTCAACGCGTTTCATTTGTGTGCGCTCGTAGCGCGGATAGAGATGACTGACGCTGCGGATCAGTTCGTAGCGACTCAGGCTGATCCCGGCGAAACGTTCGGGAATCGGGCTGCGGATCATCTCGGCCATGTCGCTGCCGTTGGCCGCACCCTCGCGCATCAACTGGTCGAGCCAGCCGAGGTAGTCACGCATTTGTTCGAACGGTTTTGCATCCGTGGCCACCGGGCCGTGACCGGGGATAATAAGCGTCCACGGCAGCCCCTGAAGCGTGGCGATGTCCGCCAGCCACACCGACAACCCCGGACTGTTGGGCGTGGTCAGCGCCCGCTGGTAAAACACCAGATCCCCGGCAAACAGCACGCCGGTTTGCTGGTCGAGAATAGCCAGATCCGCGCCGGTATGCCCACCCAGGCTCAGCAGACGCAGATCATGATTCCCAAAATTTCGCACGCCGGGCGTCAGCGTCTCGGTCGGCAACACCACTTCGGTGCCCCGCATCCAGTCGCCCACCAGCCGATACATGTTCTCGGCCATGGCGTCGCCCTGCTGCTTCAACAACTCGCAGGTGCCCGCGAGCACGCCGATCGGCACATCGCTGAAGGCCTGATTGCCCAGCACATGATCGGGATGATGATGGGTCAGCAACACCTGGATCACCGGTTTGTCGGTGGTCGCAGCAATGGCTTTGCGCATCGCTTCGCCGTATCGCCTGGACGGCCCGGTGTCGATCACCACCACCCCGCGTTCGGTGACGATGAAGGCGGTGTTGACGATGTTGCCGCCGTTGGCCTTGGCAAAATTGTCGGTGCTGCCTTCCAGCAGCCAGGTGTCGGCGGCGATCTGCCTGGGCTTGAGTGAATAGTCGAGTTCGGCCAACGCCGGAAGGCTCAGGCTAATGAACAACAGCAGCATCCAGCGCATCACGCGCTCCTTTGAGTCAGGGTATGGCCGCATCAAATTCGTTGCCGCTGTTGTCGCGCAGCAACAGGCGCGTCTGCCCTGCCCCTTCGATGTCGAAGGCCAGGTTGGGGTTTTCGCTGACGGCGGGAAACAGTTCGAGGCGGGCCAGCACTTGATCGTTCTGATCCCGCAGCTCGGCATGGTTGATGAAAAATTCCGGGATACCGCCGACCATGCCGTTATCCATCGGGTGCGCCACCTGCAAACGCAAGCGGCTGAATTCGCCACGGGGATAACGTCCGCCAAGCACTTCGCCGATGTGCTCTTCCCAGCCCGGCTGGGTGCGCACCACGCTCGGCGCCGTGCATCCGCCGCCCGCCGCATCGATCAGGGTCGAGCCGACATGCCACACACCGTCGCGAGTCAGGACGGCCGCACGTAGCGGCGTGGCTTGTTCAACACGAATGCGGATCGACAGCCAGGGCAACACCCGATCCAGCGGCTGGAAATCGACAATTTTCGGCAAAGGATTGAGCTCGGCCCAGGCGAGGATTTTCACCACCTCGCCCTTGAACGCACGGGCGTCGATTTCCAGCGGCACTTGCCGGGCGTCTTCGGCGAACGGCGGCGCCAGCAGCTTGACCCGCTCATCAAACACGAACGGCGCGTCGCCAAGCATCTGCTTGTGATAGAAGGCCCACATCACCGACGGCACCGGGTCTTTGCCCGGTGCGATGTCTGCCGCGTGCGCGGCCAAGGGTAGCCAACAGGCCAACAGACAACACATGCGCCAGTTCACTGTTGATACATCTCCGGGACGTCATAGCGCAGGCCATAACGGGCATAAATGGCTTTCACCGAACCCTCGCGGATCAAGGCTTCCAGCGCCTCTTCCACGGCATAGGCCAATTGCCGGTTGCTCTCGTGCACGGCCATGCCGATTTCCCAGAGTTGCTTGCCCATGTTCGGGTAGGCGTTTTCCGCCAGCGCCACTTGCGGGTCGGCGGCTTCATGAACCTGCCAGTCGATCTCGCCGCGCATGGCCATGACCGCGTCGACTTCGCCCGCCTTCATCGCCGCGAACGCCTGGGGCACACCGGGGTAGTGATGGGTTTTGCCGGCGAGCATGCCGTTGAACACCGAGGTCAGGTAGAACGACGGCACACTGTCGACCTCGACGCCGATCGGGTGATGCTCGAACACGGCGACGCTGGCCACCGATTCCAGCCGACGACGGTCATAGGCGACTTGCCATTGTTCGTTCTGATACGGACCGAACATCACCACATGGCCGTTTTCCAGTTCGCCCAGTTCGTTGCGTTTGCGCGCGTAATCCTGGTCATAGGGCACGCGCATCATCAGGTCGGCCAGTTGCAGATCGTGCAACGGACTGGCGCGCCAGATGTAGTCGCGCAGGTCGTCGTCGAGCTTCTCGCCGGCGGGCGCCCAGATCAGCGTCAGGCGCACACCAAGCGCTTTGGCCAGCGCCTCGGCGAGGTCGACATCGACGCCACGGGGTTGGCCGGCGTCGTCGAAACTGTAGGGGGCGAAGTCTTTGTAGACCGCCACTTTCAGCTCTCCGGCAGCGATCATTTCGTCATAGCTGCGGACCTGCGCCTGCACCGTCTGGCAGCACAGCAACACAGCGCTGATCAACACCGCGAGCAGGCGCATGCATTACTCCTCGACGCGGACGCTGTCCAGGTAAGTGCGCACCGCCCACAGGGCTTCCTGGCTCAGGTAGTCCGCCATTTTCGGCATGTACACCCGGCCGTCACGCACCGCGCCATGGCGCACCCGTTCGACGAACCATTCATCACCGGCCTCGCCGACATCGAGCATGCGCAAATCAGGCGCGATGCCGCCGGACTTGGCTTCCAGGCCATGACAGGCCGCGCAGTTCTGGTTGTAGGCCGATGAACCGATCTCGACGGCCTTATCGTGTTCCGGCGAAGTGCGGTAAGGGTTCACCGCCGCCCATCCATCGCCATCGAGTTGCACGCCGGCGTCCTTGATCGGGGTCAGTCCCTGGGTTTCGACGGCTTGTGGCACGACATTGCCGTGAGCCCAGACCGAACCTGCACTGATGAAGCCGGCCAGCAGGCCGGCAACGAGCAAGACGTTGCGTTTTGTTGTCATTGTTATGCCCTCAGGATTGCACGCAAAACCTCTTTACAGAGGCTATGGCAGCCATCTTAGGAATCACTTCGCACAAGCCCCATGCTGCTTTGGTGGTCGCCACCCAGTACCTTGGTAGTAGGGCTTGCGACGCACATCCAAATCAGGTGCCGCCTGGGAAATTTTCCCGGCAACAGCGGGACTTTTTCCGTATTCGGCACCCCGTCGGACGCACCACCCTGTGCAGGCCAAAACCTCCACTGGGAACTGCAACCATGACAATAAGATCGCTACCCGCCCTTTCCCCTTTGACCCTCGCCGTGCAAGCCTTTTTGCTGGTGAGCAGCCTGTCCCTGAGCGCTGCCAGCCAAGCTGCAACCGCGCCTGCCACACCGACGCACAACGTGAGCTGGGAAGACATTGCCAACGATCACCTGACCACCAAGGACGTTCTGCAATACGGCATGGGCACCAACGCCCAGCGCTGGAGCCCTTTGGCCCAGGTCAATGACAAGAACGTGTTCAAGCTGACACCGGCCTGGTCCTACTCCTTCGGCGACGAGAAGCAGCGCGGCCAGGAATCCCAGGCCATCGTCAGTGACGGCGTGGTGTACGTCACCGGTTCGTACTCGCGGGTATTTGCCCTCGACGCCAAGACCGGCAAGCGCCTGTGGACCTACAACCATCGCCTGCCGGACAACATTCGTCCGTGCTGTGATGTGGTCAACCGTGGCGCGGCGATTTATGGCGACAAAATCTACTTCGGCACCCTCGACGCGCGACTGATCGCGCTGGACAAGAACACCGGCAAAGTGGTCTGGAACAAAAAATTCGGCGACCACGCCGCCGGTTACACCATGACCGGCGCCCCGGTGCTGATCAAAGACAAGACCAGCGGCAAGGTGCTGTTGATCCATGGCAGTTCCGGCGATGAGTTCGGTGTGGTCGGGCAACTCTATGCCCGCGACCCGGACACCGGCGAAGAAGTGTGGATGCGACCTTTCGTCGAAGGCCACATGGGCCGCTTGAACGGCAAGGACAGTACGCCGACCGGCGACGTCAAGGCGCCGTCCTGGCCGAACGATCCAACCACTGAAACCGGCAAGGTCGAAGCCTGGAGCCACGGCGGCGGCGCCCCTTGGCAGAGCGCCAGTTTCGACGCGGAAACCAACACCATCATCGTCGGCGCCGGCAACCCTGGCCCGTGGAACACCTGGGCGCGCACCTCCAAGGATGGCAACCCGCACGATTACGACAGCCTCTACACTTCGGGCCAGGTCGGCGTCGATCCGAGCACCGGCGAGGTGAAATGGTTCTACCAACACACCCCGAACGATGCCTGGGATTTCTCCGGCAACAACGAGCTGGTGCTGTTCGACTACAAGGACAAGGACGGCAAAACGGTCAAGGCCACCGGCCATGCGGACCGCAACGGTTTCTTCTACGTGGTCGACCGCAACAACGGCAAATTGCAGAACGCCTTCCCCTTCGTAGACAACATCACTTGGGCCAGCCACATCGACCTGAAGACCGGGCGGCCGGTCGAGAATGAAGGCCAGCGTCCGGCCAAGCCGCTGCCGGGGGAAACCAAGGGCAAACCGGTGGAGGTTTCGCCGCCGTTCCTCGGTGGCAAGAACTGGAACCCGATGGCCTACAGCCAGGACACCGGTCTGTTCTACATTCCGGGCAACCAATGGAAAGAGGAATACTGGACCGAAGAGGTCAACTACAAGAAAGGCTCGGCCTATCTGGGCATGGGTTTCCGCATCAAGCGCATGTACGACGATCACGTCGGCACCTTGCGGGCGATGAACCCGACCACGGGCAAAGTGGTGTGGGAGCACAAGGAACACTTGCCGTTGTGGGCCGGCGTGCTGGCGACCAAGGGCAACCTGGTGTTCACCGGCACCGGCGACGGTTTCTTCAAGGCCTTCGACGCGAAAACCGGCAAGGAGCTGTGGAAGTTCCAGACCGGCAGCGGCATCGTCTCGCCGCCGATCACCTGGGAACAGGACGGCGAGCAGTACATCGGCGTGACCGTCGGCTATGGCGGCGCGGTGCCGTTGTGGGGCGGCGACATGGCCGAGCTGACCAAACCGGTGGCTCAGGGCGGGTCGTTCTGGGTGTTCAAGATTCCGAGCTGGGATAACCAGACCGCGAAACGCTGATGCCCCCATCGCCAGCAAGCCGGCTCCTACAGACGTGCGCAACCTGTAGGAGCCGGCTTGCTGGCGATAACGCCCTCCCAGACAACGAGAACTCCGCCATGAAATACCTGCCTCTAATGTTATTACTCGCCGCCCTTCCGGTTTTCGCGGATGACAGCGACGACGCCCCCCTGATCATCAACGGCTGCACCCTCGCCGAACACAGCCAGTGCCCCGGCGCCAATCTCAAAGGCGCCAACCTGAGCAATCAGGACCTGCGCAACATGAACCTCAGCGGCGCCGACCTGCGCGACGCCGACTTGCGTCACGCCCGCCTCGACCTCGCCAACCTGGAAAAAGCCCAACTGCAAGGCGCCAACCTGACCCGCGCCAGCCTGCAACAAAGCAACCTGCGCCTGGCCGACTTCAGCGGTGCTACGTTGATGGCGGTCCAGGGCTGGGGCTTGTTTGCCCAGGGTGCGCAGTTTCAGGACGCCAACCTCAGCGGCGCCTACCTGCAATTCGCCCGCCTCTCCGGCGCCAAACTGCACAACGCCAACCTGTGGGCGGCCGACCTGGAAATGACCTGGTTGAGCAAGGCTGACCTCAAAGGCGCGGACCTCAGCGATGCCAATCTGCAGGAAGCCAAGTTCGGTGAAAGCAACCTGGAACAGGCAAACCTCAGCGGCTCGCGTCAGCATTATGCGAACTTTCAGGATGCGAATATGGACGGCTGCATCGGTTGCCCGACGACGTGGGATAAATAACACCTCCCCTCTTTGTAGGAGCCGGCTTGCTGGCGATAGCGGTGGGTCAGGCACCATTGATGTCGACTGATCCACCGCTATCGCC